>DAOOJC010000001.1:0-26633 GCA_035384905.1 Acetivibrio sp.
CTTCTTGTTTTTGCATACAGATATTATATCAAATCCCTGAATAATGGCTATATAATTTTTACATAAAATATATTTTTACTCATTTCATTCCCTTTTTCGATTCAAGTTTAGAGCTAAAACGGTTAATACGGTGAAAATCACCCCGATCAATGTCAATACCGCCCAATGGGTCAATAGATTCTCTGTACTGTATACATATGAAATATCGTTTCTTTTTAACACAAGAGGAGAACTGAAGGGTATGTCATTCAAATTAACCGATATTCCCAATGCTCCTACAGCCCAGTGACTTACAGCAGTCCATGAAAGTTTTTGAATGAATTTTCGGGATTCAAACAAGATGCCTGAAAAAAGAATCTGATAAATCAGCACTACCGGTAATGCCTAGGGCACGGTCATTATTTTTCACCAATGATGAAATGCACAGTCCCAAAACAGATGACACCAAAGTCGTCAGAAATATCGTCGCATACAATTCCATCTTAACGGATCCTAGAAGTGAAGGTTTTGGGAGCTCTATAACCCAAGATAAAACTTCAACAAAAATAAAGCTTTGTATCAATGAAAAAAGACCCAGTACAAATATTTTCGAAAAAATATAGGCTATGCTGCTAAGGCCGGCATTCCTCTCTCTATTATAAATACCCCGTTCCTTGGATATTTCCTGAACGGAATTTAAAAATCCAACCCATACAGCAGCACAAGCGACAATCAATATTATTTGACTGGCCTCTTCGCGGATTTTAAAGGCTTTGCTGCCTTCGGTTATCAGGCCTAAAAGAAATGCAATTAGCGGGACCTGCATAAAAAGAAAAGCCAATCGCATTTTGTCCCTGAGGTTAAGCTTCAAATACCTTAAAATCAGCACAATCGTCTGAAATGACATTGTTCCGATGCTTGCAAAATGCCGTGGATGGCGTGAAGCCTTATTATTCTCAAGGGGTTTGTGACGAATATGAGCTTTTTTATACTTGTCCTCCCAATACTCAATGTTTTTGTGTATCAGGTTGTAAATATGGGCATAATCCTTTACTTCAAAAAAATCCAGCGTTCCTTTAGGTGTCCCGAAATAGCACAGTCTGCCCTCCTGCCCCATAACTATGATTTTATCGCACACATCAAGATATGAAGTGGAGTGCGTTGTAAAAATAACCGTTTTTTGGTCATGGGACAATTTCTTTAGAAGCATGGCAATATTAAATTCGGTTTGAGGGTCAAGCCCTGTTGTGGGTTCATCCAAAAAAAGCAATTTGGGTTCGGTCAAAAGTTCCATCGCTATACTGATGCGTTTTTTCTGCCCGCCGCTCAAGTTCTTTATTAAAGTATGCTCCATCCCTGTCAGCTCAACATCTTTTATTGTCTGTCGAATTTGATTCATTATTTCAGTTTTGCTCAGTGCCGATTTTCGAAGATTTATCGAATAATAAAGCAGCTCTTCAACGGTCAGATTATCATATACCGCATCTTCCTGAGGCACATATCCCAAGATATTCATGTAAACATCATAGTTTTTAAAAAAATCATCGCCGTTTACCATAACAGTACCGCAATCGGGTTTGGTTAATCCGCTAAGGCATTTGAGAAGCGTAGTCTTTCCCGCACCGCTGGTACCTATTATGGCAACAAGCTCTCCGGGATTTATGCTTACGCTGACATCACTGAGTATTGTCTTTTTCTTTTTTCGAAAGACAGAACTGTTCCTAACGGTTACAGTCCTTCTTAAAGAAACGGCATCTATTCCGAATCCCTTCGAATAATAATTATATAGCAAGGATTTACCGTTAAAAATAATCTTCGTATCCCCAATGTAAATCACATCATTCATTTTCACCGGTTGCATTGATGTGATTCTTGTACCGTTTAAATAAGTACCGTTTGTGCTTTTCAAGTCCTCGATATAATATTTTCCGTCGGAATGAAAAAATACGGCATGTTTTTTGGATATAGTATTATGATTCAATACAATACTGTTTTGTTCATCTCTACCAATATATATGAAGTCGTTAGAATGGACAGCATACTCCCACCATTTCTCACCGGCATTCTCAGCTCCCACAGTGTATATGATGACAACAGCAGCTTTCAACGGTCTTTTTTCATTGTCAATCTGCAGGATATCGTTATTATTCAAGCGTTGCATTTTTTCCTTTTTGCCGTTAACCATTATTCCGTTTTTGCTGTTATTATCGTATAATACCCAAGAGTCATCCACAAATTGAAATAATGCATGATGAGAAGAGATTATGGGCGAATCAATGACAATATCGTTTGATGGATCTCTCCCCATCGTTACGGTATTTTTATTAAAAGTGCCAAGGTCAACTGTATCAATAGAATTCTTATAATATATTGTAATTGTGTGCCTCTGCATATCGTTATGTACCCTTCGCATGTTTACATATTTTATTCCAATGATATTATAAATCAGCAAAAACGATTAATCAAATATATTAGTGTTGTATAATATTTTGAATCTTATATCTCATTGCATATCTATTCATTTGCATTGGCAACAGGCTTGCACCGACACATAAAACAGGGAAAAATTCACTTCCAATCGTCCGGTATCTCTTCGTAGTTGGATAATTTAGTACAGCCATAAAAACAATCTTCATATTCTATTACATTTAATTTGAACCATAAATTCGGTGCTGAACCGGTTAATTGGCTGCAGCCGTAAAAACACTTGCTGTAATCCCTTACTTCAGTATTATTAGCAAAAAATCCTTCAGGGATCTCTTTTATGTTGACGCAGTTATTGAAACAGCCCATAAAGCTGGTTACTTTAGTATTATTTGCAAAAAGTCCTTCCGGAATCTCTGCTAACATGGTGCAATAATTAAAACAGTCACTGAAGTCAGTCACATTAGTATTATTGGCAAACAGCCCTTCGGGAATTTCTGTTAAGCCGGTACATGCGGCATATTATCAAAGGAAAGTACTTTTATTGTATATATACCTTCTTCTCCATACTCATGTTCTCTTGCAGAATAATCTGTTATCTCGCTTATTATGCCATCGCCCCAGTCGACAACAATATTATATTCTGTTTGTGAAGATTCGATGGGAAAGCTATATGTGAGATCTTTATCATCAATTTTTATCTTGAATGCAAAAACTTCTTCATTTGTTTCTGTAGGAGTTGGTGTAGGTTCCTGCGTAGGGGTGGGTGTTATTGCCGGGTTCAATTCTTCCACCGGAAACTTTGTTATTTTCTTAAGTATGTACCTCTTTAGCAGTGTTATATCCGTTGAATTCAATTCACCGTCACCGTCAAGATCAGCAGCTGTTATGTCGTCGGCAGTCAATTTTCTGAGTATTACCCTCTTCATCATAGTTAAATCAGTTGAGTCTATTAAGCCATCTGAATTTAAGTCACCATATAATAAAGTAGCCCCGGCAGAAACAAAGCTGAAGACAACTGCAGTAACAATCAGCAGCAGCAAAAATGTTTTTTCATCATAAAACTCCCTCCCCTTTATATTAAATACTTAATTAATGCACATAAAGAACAACACAAGAGATTTCCAATTCATTCTATCGCTAGTGATTAACAACAGTATTAACAATTTAATTATATTTTACTTGAAAATTATTGTAAAGTTTATTATCTCATTTTGCCGCAATGAATTATTAAACCGTAAATGGGAAAAATCGGCATAAGATCAAGGGGACGGTTCTTCCGTGTCGTATGACACGGAAGAACCGTCCCCTCGTGCGGGAGAACCGTCCCCTTGTGCTACTCTTGTTTGATGTGGCGGGATTAATCCAAAAGCGTATATATTAAAATGCTCTCGATCTTTTTCTCTTTTATATGAAAATTCATTACGTCAACGTAATTAACCGGTTCATACCGATAATCATCCTCCTCGTCAGTCAATTCTCCTCCCAGCAGGATTCCTTCAGGATAAACCTCTTTGAGTTTTTCGAAGCTGTCG
This sequence comes from Acetivibrio sp., assembly GCA_035384905.1. Taxonomy (GTDB): domain Bacteria; phylum Bacillota; class Clostridia; order Acetivibrionales; family Acetivibrionaceae; genus Hungateiclostridium. The sequence continues at coordinate 3,939 of DAOOJC010000001.1, forward strand.
CCAACTTTTATATTCCTTATAGTTGGGTATTTCGGGTCAGTAATCTCAATGCTGAAAATATACGACTTTTTGTCTTCAGTAGCATCAATAGTTTTTATAACAAGCCCCGGATAATAATATTGTTTTCCAGTCAATCCGTTAAGGGGATCCATATTCTTTCCATCCCCAACAGAATAGGTATGAGACTTGATTTCATCTGCTTTTCCCAGCATACTCTCGATTTTTTTATCATCCACAATATCGGAAAGGGCAATTGTATTCCCTTGATAGACAAAGGCCAGCTGTTTTAATATAACATTCCCCTTCTTTTCTATTTTGCCCTCCTTTATTACTTCTTCTGAGGCATCCTGGGAACTGTCCCCAGGGGTACCGGCGGATATGCCGGTCTGCATTCCTTTTGAGGAATTTATCGGTGTACCGGTTAATTCATTCCCCGGTGAGTCAGCTTCATTCCTGCACCCTTCCAGAGCCATTGTACAAAGTGCTAAAAGCATTGTCACTATAACGATTCTCTTTAAACCTTTCATTGCCGCTCCTCCTTCAAATAATCTGAAATGTTTATGTTACAGTGTTCATTATATATAAAAACTATGTTAGGGTAATAACAAACTGGTATCAATCTTGTAACATTATGCTATAGGGAGCAGAAGGGAAACGGTAGTTCCGGTTCCAATCTCACTTTCTATGATTAACCGGCCGTTGAATTTTTCAACAATCTCTCTGCAAAGAGAAAGCCCCAGCCCGGAACCTTTGACAATATTAGAATTGGCTGACCTATAAAACCTTTCCTGCACCAAAGGAAGCTCCTCCTTATTAATACCGATACCTTGATCCGTAATCTTTATGATTGCTGTATTTTGATCGGCAGAAGTCTCTACTGTGATATGACCTCCTTCTTTCGAGTACTTTATTGCATTGTCTAAAATATTTGCAATTGCATGGGACATCAATATTTTATTAACATTAGCAAAGACTCCTTTTTGTAAGGCTGATTCTATCGATATTTCTCTTTTATCTGCCTCCGGTTTCATTTCCTGAATAACACTGTCAGTCAGCTCCGATAAATCTTCCTTTTCTGTGTTAAGCTCCTGAGTTCCCTTATCGAATTTTGAAAGAATTAAAAGTTCATCAATAAGCTTTGTAAGGCGGTTTGATTCATTTAGCAGATGAAAGGATATCTTTTTTAAATCAGCATCGTCATTTTTATCTTCATATAAGTATTGAGAAAACCCGCGAATTGCTGCCAACGGAGTTTTCAGCTCATGAGACACATTAGAGACAAACTGCTTTTGATACTGAATATAGCCGTTTAGTTTAACACCCATCTGATTTAATCCTTCTGCCAGCATCCCCAGCTCATCTTTCCTGTTTAAGTCAACCTGTTCAAATTCCTGCCTTGAGAACTTTTCCGTCGCAGAAAGAAGATGTTTTATGGGCTTTGTTGTTTTACGGGCAATGTACAGGCTTGACAGGGCTATCAAAACAGTAAACCCGCCTGCACTAAGAAATAATATAAATCTGATCTTATCCATAATACTGTAAAAGTAAGATATATCTTCGACTATCTCGAAAACATAAGCATTTTGGTAATGCATATCCTGAACAGGAATTGCAAAATAAATAAGACCGTTATTGGTTACAGAGTAAGAATAATTTCCATTCAAGGCATTAGTGATATTGCCTTCGAAAATCTTTGGAGTGCCGTTATTAACTATTATTCCATTTACAGCCAACCCTAAAAGCTGCAAATTATTATCATAGATTCTGACTTCCTTACCTGAAGCCTTCAATACTTCCAGAACATCCTTTGCCAAATCGAAAGGTTGTACTTGAGCAGTTGATTTTTCATGCCTTGTGAGTATTTCTCTGAAAGACAGCTCACAAATATCCGCCTTTTCCATCATCTGCTTTTCTATTGTCACAAAGCCGTAGTAACCGATTGCTTTATTTATACAGATAATAATAATTGAAAAGGATAATACAGAAAAGAATAAATAAGTTAAGAGAAGCTTGGTTGCGTACTTCAATCAGTGTCACCACCAAATTGATAACCGAAACCGTATATGGTTTTTACACATTTCGGATTCTCAGAATCATCTTCTATTTTCTTTCTCAATCGCATAATTGTCATATCAACGCACCGACTGTCTCCTAAATAATCGTACCCCCATACAATTTCCAGAAGTTCTTCTCTGGTAAAAATCTTTTTAGGTTTTCTTGAAAGTGTCTCAAGAATTTTAAATTCTTTTGCCGTCAGTGAAATTCTATTGCCATCCTTCAATACCTGTTTTGATTCTAAATTGATTTCAAGCTTCCCGCATATTATTGGCTGTATGATATCGCCTTTATTTTGGTCACCATGATCATATCTTCTTAAAACAACTTTGATTCTGGCTATGAGTTCTCTGTTATCAAAGGGTTTTGTAATATAATCTTCAGCTCCAAGCTCAAGCCCTAAGACTTTATCGATAGTTTCATTCTTTGCAGATATCATTATAACCGGAATTGCGGATTTTTTTACTATTTCCCTGCAAAGGTCATAGCCGGAATAGTCGGGCAGCATTATGTCCAGCAAAACTAAATCCGGCTCAAATGTGTCCATCTCCACAAGTCCGGCAGCACCATTTTCAGCAGTTCTCACCTGATAGTTTTCCGATACAAGCACCATTTCTAACAGGTCTCTGATTGCGTTTTCATCGTCAATTACAAGAATTTTCTTCACCTGGAACTTCTCCCTTAAATTAGTTTTAACGAAACAGACCGGCACCAAAACAAAAATTCATACAGCTAATTGATTGACAAATCTTTATGATGAAATTCACTGTGATGCTCTATATTATCAAACTTATTTTTGTATATATAATTATACATTAAAGCAATTGCCATTTCTATACCTAAATTATATATTCAACCAATTGCCATATCTATGCCTGCCTGCTAAGGGAGTCGTTCATTCGCTTTTGGACGAAATTCAAAAAAGCATTCGCCTGCATTTCCAGGAAAGGATAGCTTTCTTTAAGTGCCAGCCTGCCATCACTGTCAAGTTGTTGCATAGCATTGGGTATAGTAAGCCGAGGAGTATTCATAACTTCCATGTTCAAATAACTGATAAGCGTAACTAAATGATCCTGGGCTATACCGGTTCCGGACATACCGGGAGAAATTCCGCTTATAGCTGCAGGCTTTCCGCCAAGAACCTGAGGTTCCTGATTGCTGATGGGCCGGGACAACCAGTCAATAAGGTTTTTCAGTACGCCAGGAAAAAAATGATTGTATTCGGGTGTAAAAAACCAAATACCGTCTGCAGATTTTACTTCCTCACGAACCCGTTTTACAGCCTCAGGTGCAGGAAATTCAATGTCCTGGTTCATTAACGGTATGTCCTGATATTCGAGCAAAGTGAAGTCTGCCCGGTCTTTAAGTATTTCTTTTGCTGCAAGAGCCAACTGCCGGTTATAGGATTCTTTTCGCAGAGAACCAACAATAGCTGATATCTTGATCTGTCTCATTATGATTCACTCTCCGTTTCTTGTCTGATATTATAAGAAGGCACTCTAAACACATTTGGTGTAGAGTGCCTTGATTTGCTTCAACCCTGATACATTTAAACTGTATTTAAAATCTCAAATTGGATTATTTCTTGTATCCGCATTTAGGGCACACACCGTTTTCATTTAACGCAATACCGCATAACGGGCAACGGTCCAAAGTATTCTTTTGAGGCTCATATTCTTCCGTAGCTCCGTTTACTCCGCTTGTGAATGTGAGCTTTACTATATTGAGTTTATCCTTCAGTAAATCATAAACTATTTTAATCATGCCTTCAACAGTCATTGTTTCCTTCGTGACAACCAAACGGCATTCCGGATAGGCTGTTGCAAGTTCAGTCTTGAAAGCCGGACCTTTTTGCTTATTGGTTGGTGCACCGTTCTTAATACCCTGTGCTTCGTAAACCCCGAGAATAGCAGGAAGTAATGGATCGTCTTCCCTCAAAATAAGTGCGTGGTCAAAGTTTTGCAATACTTCCCACGCAATTTTCTTAATCTCATTGCATGGGAATACCATATTAACACCTGTGTTGACAGTGTCTTCAACTTCAATGGTCAGTATTCCGGTATGCCCGTGCAAATACTGTGCTTCACCTTTGAACCCATAAAACCTGTGTGCATATTGCAGATCTAACGTAGTGAAACTTCTCATAACCATTCTCCTTCGTACTATATATTTACGGGATTTTCATAGATTTGCTCCCGTATGAGCACACATTCCACCTGATTTCTTCCTTTAGATGAGGAAACGTCCTTTTTATATAATTTAGGATGCCCTCCATTCGCTCTTTTTTATTCAGATCGCCAATATTGTCCAGAAACCCTTGAAATCCATTCATGTTGTCCACCCTTTTAGAATCTTCGCCTAAGATAATCCTATCTTTACTACTTTACCACTTTAAAAGTGTGTCTAAACATAAAAAAAGTAGAACATATAGAACAGGGAACGGTTCGAAACCACTGAAAAACACTAAATAAAAAATGCTAAATATTCAACAAAATTCTATAAATATATAGTAAGAAAACCCCCTTAATGGTATAATGGAATTGACAAAAAAAACCAACACCAAAGGGGGTTTTACAATGCTTAAAGATAAAAATAATCAATTAAGCATCTGCTCAATATTATATAATAAAATTCCAGAAAATCATATACTTAAATTAATAAATAAAGCAGTGTGTGGAAAAGAAAATAATCAAGTCAACCGGTATCAGTATCGATTGTACACACACTCATGCCAATACTATAAAGAAAGTGCCTGAAAGGATACTAAAGCATATTGCAAAGAAGATATTTAAAAGTCTTGAAAAAGAGGCAGGAGCAATTCCGGAAGGCATTAATACAGACATTCCCAACTATAAAGAAATAGAAGATCACAAGGAAGCAAAAGATACAATGAAGACTTATGTGGAAGAAATTATTGCACAAGTTGAAGAAAAAACTGAACTTTAAAAATATCCAGAGACTAATGCTATTATCCAAAATACCCGTGATATATTAGCATATCCAAAATTTATACAACAAAAAGGTATAAGATCTCTGGTAGACCAAGATGCAAGGGTAGGATATAAATCAAAAACAGATAACTACTTTGGATATAAAACAGAGTATGCAATAACAACAGGAGAGAGAATAATAACAGCAGTAAGGGCATATGATGGAGCATATGTTGACGGTACAGGCTTTAAAGATTTAATTGAACAGACAAAAGATTGTGGAATAAAAATAAAAGAGGTATATGGATATAAAGCTTATTTCAGGAAACCAATTTTAGATATAATTAAAGAAAATGAAGCTGAAGCATATATACCTGTAAGTGAAATGGTATACAAAATTGATGAGAGTAAATATACGTATAATAAGGATTCCGACCAATGGTTTTGTGATTTTGGGAATTATACCGTAGAGAAAAAGAAAGAGATAAGAAGAAGTGACGGAAGAGAATTCTGGAGATATAAATTTGATAAGAATGGATGTCAGAACTGTCCTAATAAAGATCAATGCTTTAAGAGTGGAAAATCGAATGTACTTAAAATGAGTGTGAATACACCTGAATTTTATGAATATAACCAAAGAGCTAAAACGCAGGAGTTTCTAGAAAAATATAAAGAACGATCATGTCAGGAATGGAAAAACGGAGAGATGAAGAGATTTCATGGATTAAGTCGTGCCCGGGGGTACGGCTTACGAAGCATGTCATTGCAGTCAAAATTAACAGCATTAGCAGTAAATTTAAAGAGGATAGCCCACTTGGTATCCTCTTTAAATTTTGTTAGCAATAATTAAAACTAAATGTTTTTCGCTGTATAAAACTGTAAAAGTAGCTTGAAAAAAACGTACTTTATCAGTGGTTTCGGACGGTTCTCTGTTCGATGTTTGATTACTAATCCCAGGTATATTATAATAGTAAATATTCATTGAATAGATAATTTTCGATGTCAATTTCATTAAATATTTACAATATGTCGAAAGGAGTGAGTTTGAATATGAAAAAGACATTCATAAGTTTAGAACAGTTAAGGAAAATTGTAAAAGAATATCCGACTCCTTTTCACCTCTATGATGAAAAAGGAATAAGGGAAAATGCAAGAAGATTAAAAGAAGCTTTCTCTTGGAACAAAGGCTTTAAAGAATATTTTGCGGTTAAGGCAACACCAAACCCGACAATATTAAAGATTTTAAAAGAGGAAGGCTGCGGTGTGGATTGTTCTTCCTATACTGAGCTTTTGCTGTCGGATAAAGTCGGATTTCATGGCGATGAAATAATGTTTTCCTCGAATGTAACCCCGAAAGAGGACTTTGTTCTTGCGAAAAAATTGAATTCCCTGATAAACCTTGACGATATTACCCATATTAATTTTTTAGAAGAATCTGCGGGTCTTCCGGAAACTATTTGCTGCCGTTATAATCCCGGTGGTGCTTTTGCGGTTGACAATGCCATAATGGACACTCCCGGCGAAGCTAAATACGGGTTTACGCGGGAACAGCTGACTGAAGGCTTTAAAAAGCTTATGGATAAAGGAGTCAAGCACTTTGGACTGCATGCTTTTCTGGCAAGCAACACCATTGCCAATGAGTATTATCCCGCACTGGCAAAGCTTCTCTTTAAGACAGCTGTTGAATTAAAGAATGAGACCGGTGCACATATTGCATTTATTAACCTTTCCGGCGGTATCGGTATACCTTACCGTCCTGACGAGAAGCCAGCGGATATTTATGCTGTCGGCGATGGAGTTAAAAAAGCCTATGAAGAAATCCTTGTTCCTGCAGGAATGGGCGATGTTTCTATATATACCGAGCTTGGAAGGTTTATGTTGGGTCCCTACGGTTGCCTGGTTACAACTGTGCTTCACGAAAAGAAAATACATAAAAATTACATTGGTCTGGATGCATGTGCTGCAAATCTTATGCGTCCTGCAATGTACGGTTCATACCATCACATTACAGTTATGGGAAAAGAAAATGAGCCCCATGACCACAAGTATGATGTTACCGGCGGCTTATGCGAAAACAACGATAAATTTGCAATTGACCGCATGCTGCCCAAAACTGATATCGGTGACTTTATTGTAATACATGACACCGGTGCCCACGGATTTGCAATGGGTTACAACTACAACGGAAAGCTCCGTTCTGCAGAGGTCTTGTTAAAAACCGATGGGACAACCCAGCTTATACGCCGTGCGGAAACCCCCGAAGACTACTTTGCAACGTTGAATATTTAAGCAAAATCAAGGGGATAGCAAGGGGGGACGGTTCTTCCGTGTCATTCGACACGGAAGAACCGTCCCCCCTTGCTGTTTTGGTATCCAACTCTGTCTGCAAAAAAATCTGATAATAAATAATAATTCGTTGATTAGCACCGTATCTTGATATAAAATGTAAGTAAAATATATATTGTGAGGTGTAATATATGAAAAAAGTGAATATTAACAAAAGTGGTGGTTTTATTGAGACCCTAACAGCCAAATGGTGGTTTTTAGCACTTGTCCCTATAATATTCTTCTTTTCCCCTCCATACGTACAAAGAAACGGCTATCCTCTAAGTGATTTCTCAAAATGGTATGCAACAATCGGAGAAATAGGATCTAAAAACTTTACGAGCTATTTTGCTAAATATTCTATAATAATGAATTTAATAGCCATAGCAGTTATTATTCTTGCATTTGTTCTAAAAAATAAATTCAGCTCTCTATTTTCGATATATATAGCGATAATGATGGCTTTTTATGGCATTACCCAAAACACATCCTATACCGAAGAAAACGGCCTTGGAATAGTTACAAGTTCATATATTGTGTTACCCTTACTTTCAGGAGTATGGATATGGGAAGCCTTCGTTCGCAAAAACGATTTTAGCAAACCCAAAAAATTGAACATATGGACAATAGGTGCTTTTCTACTTGCTCTATTTGCTTTTTGGAATCCTATAGATTCTGCAACTCTAATGCCTGATTTTAATCCGGCCTATCTTCTGACAAATGGATCCAACAGTATGTTTTGCACAATGACCCCAATGATAATTGCTGTGATGTTTTTTATATACCCCAATATAAATACAGCTGTACTAAGGGTTACAGGGATAACGGGAGCGACAATCGGTTTTATACAAATTTTATTACACTTGGTGTTAATGGGTAAAACCAACTGGTGGATTGGTGTAATACATATTCCGGTGTTTTTGCTTTCCATAATTGCTGTAATAGTTTCATTCAAGGCAGATAAGATTAAAAATAAATAACTTTTCATCAAGACAAGGGGGGACGGTTCTTCCGTGTCGAATGACACGGAAGAACCGTCCCCTTGTGCCCTTGTGTTCACCTACCGGAAATGCAAAACACTTACTTCTCCAAGAACCTATGGAGCATAGCCGCAACTTCGGCTCTTGTTGCACCGCCCTTCGGGTCGAGAATTCCTCCTGGCCTTCCTACGATTATGCCCTCGCCACAGGCCCACTGCATGGCACTTATAGCATATTCGGAAATTTCGAATGCATCTTCAAAAGACAGAATATTCGTATCCTCTCCAACAGATACATCTACATTCGTAAATTTTGCATAACGCCACAGGAATGCCGCCATCTGCTCACGGGTTATTTCCATGTCGGGTCCGAATAAATCATTACTGATTCCATAAGTAATACCGTTTTGCACCGCCCAGTTTACTGCATTATAGTAGTATGCGTCCGAAGCTACATCTGTAAATGTATTGCCGCTTACCGTTGGGGCACCGCTTTGCTGCCACAGCACTGTCACAAGCATTGCACGGGTCATAGGCTCCTTCGGGCTGAATGTGGTTTTACTTGTGCCGTGGAATAAACCCTTTTTATAAACAAACTCCACATCACTATAGAACCAATCACTTTCCGAAACATCAGTAAACGGATTTTGCCATGCGTCAGGTTTCGGAGTGATATCTTCCGTTATTTCATTCTCATACCAACCGGCATATAGTGTAAAGCTGCCCTTCACGGGTTTGTCAAAATCATAAGGCATGGTAAGCTGTTTATCCAAAAACCATCCGGTAAAGGTGTGTTTCGCCTTTATGGGGTCAGCAGGTTTTGCCAGTTTTCCGCCAGGAACAACCTCTACGCTGTCTATATCATTATCTGCATTAGTGTTGAATGTTATCGTGTAGGCTATTACGGCATTATCTCCACCGCTGCCGCTTCCTCCACTCTGTCCCGGGTCTGAAGGATTTGAGGGCGTTTTTTCTTCCAGCCCTGCAATGGCATTTATAATTGTAGTTGCTGCGTTGTTGACGATATCCTGATTCACTCCGTCCGTTGTAAGGATAAGCTTGCCGCTTGTCAATGCTTCCTCTAAGACAGCCCATGATTTTGCAGTATAATTATCTTTGCTTAGTGCTTGTGCTTTGTCAATTGCATTATTCAAAGCATCATACAGTATCACATCGCCTACAAGCACCACTGCCCCGCTCTGCAGCATCTCTCCGCCTCCAAGGTCGAAAGCCGCCGTCAACAGTGTCTGCCCTTCCGCTACCGCGGTAATCGTATTATCGGTAAGGGAAACCGAATTGCCGCCGACTAATCTCAGGCTGACGGAATCATTGCCCGTCACATCAATCCAACTGCCATCGGGAAGATGTCCCATTACCTTTAATTTTGCACTATCGCCTATTTTGGTCAAGCTGAATTTACCGTCTATTAGCGGTTGACCGTCGAAGTAGACTGCAATTTCCTCAACATTTGCAGCTTGAGGATTCGTAAGTCCCACAATCTTGGTTGCAGAATTTCCTGCCCTGTCTGTGGCAACAATCTCAACCGTAACATTTGACTGGTTTTCGCTGCTGTCGAGCATCACGCTGCCATCAAGTACTCCTTCTGCAAAAGAATTTTTGGGTAAGTCGAAAGCTTCGCCATTTATTTTTAGTCCCACTTCTACCTCTGTGTCTGCATCGGTAATCCTGCCTCTAAGATCAATCCTGTCGCCCGAGAACACACCGCCAAGAGGTGCCTCAAGCATAATTACAGGTGCAGTGGTATCAATCGAAATAACCTCTTTTACAACCACACTGTCGCCGTCCCCGTCAACTCCTCTGAACTCAAAGGTATGCTCACCGTCAGGAAGGTTTATTTCTTGTGTATAGGAATCGGCATTTGATATTTCATAAACCGTATCAATATTCACATACAGTGTACCGGTTACCTTGGGATTTGACCTTAGGGTAACTGCACCGTCATTGTAGCTTATCGTTACGCTAGGGGGAGTAGCCGCTTTCAGCACAACTTCGTTTGAAGTCACAAACGAACTGCAGTAATAGACATCGCCCGCTGCTTCCGCTTTCACATTACCGGCACGAATCCGTACCGAATATTTGCTGCCGGGATTGTAGCCGAGGGTTTCATATGACTTTCCGTCCACTACAACAGGCTCGCCTTTTTCATTGACATAAGGCACATCATACCGCCCGCCGATAACGATATTGTCAATATCGTCTTTTGCCCAGTACAGACTGGCATCGATAAGCTTACCGTCTTCATAAACGTCAACAAAATAGCCTTCAAGCTTATTGTCATTATCGTCCGGAGTAATTGTCACCTTCATCTTGTCGTTCCCTGCATTTGCAAGGGTTACCGACTTGGGTGCGGCCGGTGCATTGATATTTGTAACGGTAACAGGCGTATCAACAGTGTAAGCATCAAAGCTTTTTCCCTCATCCGACAGAGAAAGGGTAACATAGTATTTTCCTGCTGCCAGTGTTGGCGGTAGTGTTATGTTCTCTGATGTTTTTCCCTTTGCTGCAATTCCGCTTGCAACAATGATTCCCGAACCTTTCTTTTCGTCTGAAAGGGTTACATTAATTACCGCTGTATCACTGATATTTTCCCCGGTCCAGCCTACCGTCAAAGTTTGACCGCTGACACTTGCAGTAGTTGATGTCAAACTGCTAAGCGGCTCAACATAAATTGCACCGGCATCATATTTTTTACCGTCGTCAAAACGGAGTACAAAATTCTTTGTGCTGTTTAAATCCTCCCCGGGAATAATCACATATGCTATACCGTTGGCAACATTCACATTTGCGGTGGTATTATCATAAACACCGTTACCGCTGGATTCCCCATAGAATTTAAGTGTGTAAGGCTCCGAACCGTGAGACACAGTAATATGGTTTTTCAGATATTCCGCTGTTATTTCGGTACCGTCGGCACGGCTTATTGTTATGATATAGTCTCCCGTATCGGTAAACTGTACCAAGTGCACAGTTCCCTCGGTATTGGTTGAAATTGATGGAGCTGCAGCTGCAGCGGCAAAGGAACGCATCAAGCGGGGTTTGTTCGCTTCATTAATCTTCGCCTCAACATCGCCCACAATAACACTGCCCGTTACAAAGTGCAGGTTACTGCCCACACTCATATACTGGGTTTCTCCCGTTTTTGTGTTATGCTGAACCTCCTGAGGCTGAGATAACCCGGCAAACAGGGCTTGAGTCCGCATGAGTCCCATAGTTTCCGAACTGGCGGCAAAGGTTTGACTCTTCTGAAGCTCGCCGCTGGAAAACTCAAATTCCCCGCTCCACCAGTACGTAAAGCCAATTTGAAGCAACCCCAGAAGCTCAATCGAACCCCACATCTTTTCTGTGCCGCCGCCAAGTTCTAAAGCAGCAATCTCCATACCGCCCACGATGGGGATATCCGACGGAAGGGACAGAGCAATTCGCATCATGAATTCAAAGAAGAAGGCCACATCCGCATTGGAATATGCACTGATTTGGAATTGCCCCTTGAAAAACTCCATGAAGTTTATCTGTGCATCCGCCGTAAGGGAGAAATTCGGATACCACGCAAGAGAAATCCCGCCCTCTTCAAGGAATTTTGCATCCTCAAGCATTTTCAAGCTTAAATCGCTGAACCTTATGTCGATGGAACGAAGTGATAACTCTAAATCTGCATTACCGGTAAGGATTTTTGCAACGTCAAAATCAACATGTAAAAGCAGTTTCAAAGGCGGTACGCCATCATATCCGTAAATGGTTTCGTAGAGGTTGTCAAATCCTCCGCCGCCACCGGTTACCCACAGAACGCCCATACCGTCAATGTTTACCCCCGGCTCAAATCCGCCGATGGCAAAATACAGTTTGTCGGGAATGGGAGCACCGCTTGGGCTTTCCTTTATAACAAATGAAAGATGCATTTCAAAGATGGACGTTTCAACGTCAGCATCAACACCGACCTGATATAGTCCGATTGTGTTGATGTCTATATTGCCCTCAATTTTATTCGGCAAAAAGGCGACAATCTGCGGCATGTCAATATGTGCATTCATGTTGATTCCCAAATACCCGGGGTCCTTGCCTCCATACAGCACATCGTAGACATTAACTCCACCGCTTATAGTGGTCTCATCCTCTAAATCCGGTGCTACGTCACCGGTGCCTGTGGGCTTATACTTGGCCGAAGCCGTATCCCATTCCCAACTGACTTTGGTGGATTGAGTCCAGCCGCCGTGTTTACTCTTGTTCTGGCGTGCTGCTGCCGCACCGCCCGGAGTCATAAACGACAGGTCAAGCCCACCGCCAAAGGAAATGACATTGTAGGTTTTGCCCGGATCGTCTGCATCTTGAATTTTTCCAAGTATGCCATAACGCAGGTCAATTAAAAATCCACCGATGGTCTGCAAGGTGTCCACAGCACTGTTCCATTTCAATTCAATAAAGTCCTGACCGTTTGAAAGGGAATCACCATCCACGATCGCACCGTCGGAATCATAGGTGGGAACAACATAGTCTGTGCCCTTTTCAAGCTTGAACATTGCCGTGCCGTCACGGACAGTTGTATTTGCACCGATTGAGGTAAGCTTCCCGTCCATAAGAAGGGTCACCGTACCGCCGGTATCCTCTATTGTAAGACTTCCGCCATGATAGTTCAGCACATTGTTTATGTTTACATCACTGTTGTTTCCTGCAATTCGGTATGTTGTTTTTCCATTCTTGGTTTCCTTTAAAATCGGTCCCCTTAAGGTCAGCAATAAATCATCTTCGTCAATACCGGCATTTTCAAAGGCAGTTTCATCCTTGTATGAATCTATGCCGTAAATATTGTCACCGGATTCGCGTATGATTGCAACAACACCGTATTTGTCGTTGCGAAAGGCTTCGTCACTTGTCATAAACACGGTCATAGCCGCCGAAGTAAAATCCTCGGCTACCCCCTGCAAAGCCTCTTCCCCTGCATCACTTTTCCACAAAAAGTGCAGCTGGTACCGGCCCGGAAGCATATACTTGTCAAGCAGAATTGATGCATTTGTAGGTGCACTGCCGTCTTTTGTCTGCTCAACAGTCAGATTATCAATGGGTATTTCATATGTAATCCCGTTGTCACCGCGAAGTTCAATTTTATTCAGCTGTGTCGCATTGAAAAAGTTCACTCCCCGGCCAACTACCGTCATATAACGAATATCGTTGTTATACAGAATCTTCGGCTGAAGGTCATTTAAGGTTATGGCTGGCAAGGTGGGGTCTGTGCCGGGAATGACAATGAAGTTTTCCGTTGTACCCAGACAGTAATCCTCTGCATAATAACCCAGATTATTCACCACCGGATCCATATCAAACACCTTTGTAACAAAGCTTCCCAGCTCCGCACTCTCTTTTGGTGTGAACTTGAAATCAAAGTACGTGGTACGGTTTTCTCCCGGTCCAAAGTTTACCACCTCTGAGTAGATGGGGGTTGTGTTATCGTAAGAAATCCAATCCCCACCGTCATTTTGCCGCTGAGGGGTAAAACCGTTGGCATACACCACGATTGCGATGTTTTTATATGTTTTTTCGCTCGAAAGCGGGTTTGCTATGGTTGTATTTATGCGAACAATACCGTCCGCTTCGCCGCTTGTTCCTATAAATGCCGATTTATCTTCGTTAAGGGTAAGCATTGCCGGTGCAGTTGAGTTTATAAGGATTTCATTATTTTTATTTTTTAGATTTGCTGTAACGCCGTAGTAGGTTGAGAAAGATTTCTCGCCGCCCGCCGCAATACTTCCAAGGTCATAGTACAGTGCTGCAGCACTGTCTCCCGTTTTCTCATCGTTGATGGGGTTTGTAAAGTTAAGGGATGAATCGGGCGTATAATCAAACACCGTAGATGCAATATTGGCCCAATGTGCAAAGGTCATCTTATAGGGCTTCATATCCTCAAACACACTGTTAACGCCATAGCCTACTATGCTTGACGCGAACGGGTTGTCTCGTACAAAATAATCGGCAGGCATGGAGCCGCCCTCCCAGGTACGCTCAAACTCAAAATATTCATAGCCCTGACCGAGATTCTGACGGGGAATCTCATAGTAACCGTAGTCCTTGTCACCAAGCTGTGTGTCAATGAGGAGACGGCTTTTAACCTGTGCAGCCTTTGATGAATTGTTCTTTACAACATAGGTAATCATTGCCGTTCCAAGCTGCTCGGATTGGGCGTTATTGACCAGCGTAATAGTCTGCTGATATATCATCCCGCCCTTTGACCATGTGCTTGTAACACTAATGTCGGTGTTCGTTGTAGACAGAGTACCTGTGCTTGTACCGAACACAATATCCTCACCGTCAACACGGAAGGATGTAAAGGATGTATCGAAGTTTTCGCCCCGGTGCGTTAAATCCGCATTGTTGTCCGATTTCTTCAATATGTCTCCTTCAAGGGTTGAAATCACATAGCCTCCGTTTTTTTTGCTGACAATTACCTTTATATATTCATTTTGTATTATAACCGTATCATGCTCCAAAACAGAGGCTGCAAATGCAGACTCCGGTAAAAATGCAAACACCATTGCAAGCACCAGAAAACCCGATAATATTCGTTTAAACATTTCTATGTACCTCCCTTAATATACTCTCTTTAATAAATGTAGATGTAGAACACATAGCGTTCGCGGTTTTCACCCTGTGCCACAATTGTATAATAGCCCTTTTCACTTATCGTAAACGAGTCGGTAAAGGCTGTCGCGTACTTCATTTGAGCAGAAGTTTTATAGCCCTTGGCATAATAAGGCCTAAACGCCTCACTGCCTAACGCCGCTGTGTCAACAACAAGCTCCTTGTCGGAAGTAACGAATATGTCGCCCACCGAAATCCTGCTGCCGTTTATAATGAGGTACTTGCCCGCTTTGTCGGCAACTGCAATGCTTCGTAACGCCGTTGCTGTATTACCGCAATTATCGGTCACCGTAATGGTCGCCGTATATGCACCCGGTTTGGATAAGTCTACGCCCTCCAAACTTACAGATGGGAAGCCTGGTGCAACCCCCGATTGAAGGTCCGTTGCCGTAACACCCTCTAATAAAGAGCTTTTAACCTCATCCGGACTTGTACCCGGCACAGCCTGCACTGCCTCGGTAGACGCCAGGCGAATACTCGGTGCAGTCTTGTCTATGGCATCAATACTGACATTTACACTGTTTGCTTGACCCCATTTGTCCGTTGCTGTGATGGTATAAACGCCATTTTCCGTTATGGTAAACTCACCGTCGGTTACTGTAACCGCAAATCCGCTCAAACGCTTAACCAAAAGTGCAAGACCGTCGGTTGTGGAATCTTCAAGCCGAACAGTAAATTTCGCATCTTTACTTGTGTAAAAACCGGCTGTCCCCTGCATGCCAAAGTCTTGGCCGGAACCAGCATATTCAAGCTCCGGTATGATTACCGGTGCAATGTCATCAATTTTATCAACCACAGGATAGGTGCTTACCACATTGCCCGCTTTGTCGGCAAAGGTCAGAATAAATGTACCGTTCGCATCAAAGGTAAGATTGTGCTTGGACTGGTAGCTAGCCGCTGCATTTTGCGTAAGCGTTACCTCCTCGTCGAATTCATAGGTTATGGATGCCTTGTTGTCTTTATAAACGATTGAAGGTGTGTTTGTAATTTTAGGTGCACCTTTGTCAATCGCAATTATCGGACCGTCCTCCGGTCTCCAAACGGTATAGGAATTGTTTCGAATATCGTATACCGTCAGCCTTAGCTGGCAATTTTGCAGGAATTCAACCACAACACTGCTGCCCGAAACCGTCACCAGTGCATAATCGCCTTTGTTAGTGAGCTTCACAGCAGTTGAACCGACATCATTTGCCTTTACTGAGTATACGTCAAAATCTGCTTTATAAATCTGTTCATTAAAGGATAAAAACAGCTTTATTGAGTTGTTTGTCGGTGTTGTTATAATTTGCTGAAGCTTTTGGGCGAAATCCAAATCCCTTGAGGTGGCATTTATAAGACTGCTCCAGCCCTCACTGCCAAGTTCAGGCGGATCATTGTCAATGCTTGCTACGGCAAGAGCGATTGTTGAAGTGTTTCCCGCCTTGTCACGAAGTAAAAAGTAACCTGTGCCGTTGGAGGTAAACTCTACATAGTAGCCGTCACCATCCGAAAGCAGTTCAAAGGGAATTCCATTTTTATCCTGCCCAATTAACTTTATACCGTCATCCGCAAGATCATTATTGCTGTGCACAAGATATACACGGACGCTTCCGGTTGTCTGCGGACGATAATCAACACTGCCCACCGGTGCCATCTTATCAATCGCATCGTCAGGCAGCAGAACCGTGGCATTGATACTGTTGTCGTTTCCAACTCCTGTAATTGTCACCGTTTTGCTTTGCTCATCTGAAACAGTTCCGCTTTCGCAGGTAAAGACCGGCTGCTCGCTGAGCTTTGACGGAACAACACTACCTGCTGCGTTTAATGCCTCAACTTTTACAGAAATATCAGTGTTTGAAGGGGTAAGGGTTAAAGGCTCTTCCTGCCCCAAAGTATATTCTCCGATCTTTAGCTCACCGCTAAGATATGTCAGGCGGTAAGCCGCTATTTTTGTGTCGTCCGGATTGACAAAGGTCAAATCTGATGCGTCTACGTCAAAGGTACCCACATTTCCTGCAGCATCATAGAAAGTAAAGGTGTGTGTTCTGGTATCGGACATTGCATCAAAGCTTACCGATGATGCACCGATTACCGTAACATCCTCTTCGCTGAACCCGGTTAAAGAATAAACTGCAGAATAGAGGTAAACATTGCCTGCCGCATCCTCCGTGCTGTCAAAGGCCACCGAAACATTTGCCTGCGGAGCGGTTTTATCGATATTGGTAATAGGTATGCTATAGCTCTGAGCACTTCCGCCGTCTGCAGGTGTTATGGTATAGGTTACATTGCCGTTTTCGGTCATCTTGGTTTTGTAAGTGCTTACGGTAAACCCTTTTGACGGAATGATCTCAATGGTGACGGCACCGTTTGTCGGCACTGTCGGGCTTACTGTAAAGGTATGACTGCCGCCGAATATGTCGGCATATACCTTTTGGGTAAAATACCGATTGAATATGTCGGTATATGTGATTATGACCACACCGTCGGAATAGATGGGCAAACTGCTGTGGGCCGTATTAAGTGAGGTATTGAATTCAGTCAGCTTTACAGGCACAGTAAAGCTCAAATTCTCTGCGTATTTGTAAACCGGCACCTTTTTATCCGGGTCAATTAAATTCGTTATTTTCGGCTCGATTCCTGCCAGGCCGCCGTTTGGCTTCCATTCGCTTATAGCAGAGTTACCGGCCTCATCCTCAATAATCAATGTGGCTTGGGTCATCTTGATCTTTTCATCGCTCATAATATATATTTTTCCGTTAATTTCATGGGTAGTTTTATTAAATTTTCCGTCAAACTTACCCATGACATTGTCAAACTCAAAGGCTGGAATATCGGTGTCCTTTTCGTAGGTTTCACCGGTCAAAAGCTCTGTGTATGCCTTATCAAACTTAATGTATGCTCGAGATACATCACTGCTCACCTTGGCCGATATATCGAAGCTGCCGTCAGCATTTGCTGTAAATAAAGGCTCCGATGTAAATTCGGGCGGTTCGCGGTCAATATTGGTTATATGGTATACGGCATAAGTGTCAAGCCGGTTAATATCATCCTCATACTTTGGTGTTTCTGTTCCGTTAACTATAAGGGTTTCGTTTTTATTGTCCGCCCTATCGGATGCTATTGCAACAATAAAGCCATTGCCCGTGAAGGTATAGCCGCCGTCTTCGTCGGGAGTGAGGAAAAAACCTGGATTATAGTCGCTATAATAGAGCTCTTCGACATTTTGCGGTGTTCCGAACTGTACCGCATAGGGCGTATCATACATCATTTCCACATCCGACTCATCCGTGACGCTTGTAATCCTTACATAAACTTCACTTGCCGGCATTGAATTATCAACCGATGCAGACAGCTCGACTACTGGCGGTGTGTTGTCCTTTTTCAGCTTAACAGCATTTATCGAACCTTCGATGTTTCGGGCAATGTCCACAAGCTGGTAGTAAACTATAGCTTCGCCCTCTTCATCAAGGGAACCCACCGGAAGATTACCCTCAGAAACAAACTCAAAGCTTCCGTCGCTTGATTCCTCACCACTGTTTAAAATGGTTGGATTTAAAATTTTGCCCTCTGAAACCAAAGTTCCAACACGCATAACAAGTCCGGTTCCCAGTAAGCCTCTTCCTTCTGTATCAAGGTAATCTGCCGCTATTCTTTGCCGTGCAGTTAGTTCATGGAGCAGGGTATATACGTTTTGAGCCTTGATATACAAATTAATGGTACTGTTTTCGTTAAAAGGCACCACAGGTACATTTGATACCAATTCATCACCGTTAAACACGGCAAGAGCACCAAATTTTGTATATGGTGAATCATACTGTGTATTTTCGAATTGTAAGAGCTTAGGACTACTATCCCTCTGCAAAAGATTATACTGTATGCTTTCGTATCTCCCTATTTCCCATCCGTTGTTATCAAACACAAACTTAGCTGTTGTAAATGTTTCAGATGCATTGTTCACATAAGTGTATTTTGTACGGAACTCGTAGCTGATTAGATATTCCATACCGTACTCATCGATTTCATAGGCTATCTTGTCGATGGTGCCGGGGTCGAAGCTCACTGTATAGGAGTAAAGATTTTTGGATATATTCCCGATATGTTCCATACGGCTTTCTTCGCCCTCATTTGTTCCGTAGTACAGCATATCTCCCATGGGAGTAAGACTGTTTTTATCTATACTCCATGTGCTGACAGTTTCTACGTCATAAGGCAAGTCGTATATCGGTTTTTTAACCTTCACCAAACTGACTTCAATATCCTTCACCCGGTCAAGACCCGTTACATTGTCATATCCCAAGGCAAATTCAACCTCAGCAAAGCCGTAAATATTAGGCATATTATACGAACGAGACTCGTCTGCCCATCCTAAGCCGGGGCGGTTAAAATATTGACTGTCATTTTCGAAATAGTTTATGTAAGACTCATAGCGTTTTTCAAGATCTAGCCTGTAGGTATCCTCACGTACACCAAAGCGATTATTTGTAGAAAATCGTATGGGGTCATTGGAGATTTCGGGTGTGTTATAGAAAGTGTCAAAAGGTATGGATTCCACATGCCATACATCATCGCTGTCTAAATATGCAACCAAAAGCTCTAAAGGACGGGTGGTATCAGATATATCCAGCATATCTGCTGCATTTAAGGAGATACCGTCGCCTGTTCCCTGAAAGCCTGTTCCGCCTTCCGTTAAGCTGCCCATCTTAAGATGCTTGAGAACCTTCGTGCTTTCCCCTGCGGTTATTGATATTTCTTCTTCATTCTGATAGCCCTCACCCTCAGGGTCTTCGTCGGTCAATTCACCGCTAAATGCTATGATATTTCCTTCTCTGCGGTAATATATCCCCGATGCATTATCTGCAAGGCCTGCCTTTACATAATCGGCGGCAGTGCTTCCCGAAAGAGCGCCCCAAGTGGCAGTCCATGCACCTGTGGTCTCCGCCCATGCATACCAATACGCCTTGGCGTTTTGGATTTTGATTGTAGCTTCGGGATAAACATCCTTTGTCAATAAATCCGTATTATTTGCTGTAATTACATTCACATCAGAACAAGTGTTGTTAAAGCTGAAGTTCATTTGTGATCTTCCGATATTGCCCTTTTTATCGGCAGCTTTGACCCATAATGTTTTTTCATAAATCTTATTTTCATTTAAATCGTTTGCCGTGTAGCGAATTTCTGTGCCCGTTTCACTATAAGAAGCATTATCCGGCTCGCTATCTTCCTCATCTGTCCATGCGTATGTAACCGTTGTGCCGGAGATATCCAAAACATCAACTGCGGCATAATTATTATAGGGCTTTGGTGCATCTATATCATATTGTTGTGTAAGAGTAATCCTCGGTGAAAGGGTATCGTAGCCAATAGGCAGCGTTTTCGTTTTCGTGCCTGAGTTTCCCGCTTCGTCCGCAACCGTGACAGTAACCGTTGCGGCATCAAACTCAGCAGCCTGTGGCAATTTTACAAGCATATAAGCCTTGCCTTCAACGATCGGAGCATCTGCACTAACCATCGTGCCGGTTTGTGACCAATTGTTATCATCATATTCCAGGCTGTTTGAGGGCTTATATCCCAGTGTCCCGTCAATCTTACCGTTAAACGAAATATTAAAGCTTGCATAGCAACCCTCAAGGTTTGCATCATCGACATTCGCCGTAAAAACAGCCACACCGCCCTCCAATGCGGCATCCACATCTACGGAAGGCTCCTTAAAGTCCAGTTTATACCGGTGTGCTGGTACCACGCCCTTCATAAGATTTTTAGCATCTCTTTGTTCACTTTCTTTAATGATAGACGGTGCATTTGCCGGCACAAGCATATTTCCCGTTCTCTTATATTTCAAAAGCTCATAACCGCTTGCATCCTTTGTTCCGGCATTTGGGTTTACTTCTATAACTTCAATTCTGTCCTCTTCCAAAAATGTGTGTCCCGGTACAGCCTGATAATAGTAAGTAATACTCTTGCCGTCACTGCTAATCAATGCATTTGGAGCTTGTATATAGGAATATGGATCCGCAGGATTTATAATTCGCCATGTACCGGCATAAGATTGACTGCTGCTTTGTGTCCACTCTTGGGTAATACTGCTCTTATACCATCTTTTAAGGAAATCATCATAAGCTGTCGGCGTAATGGTGATATATTCACCCTCTTTGTCTTTTATATTCAAAGTAATGCTCGGAAGCTTTGTATAATCGGTATATTTAAGGGCAAGGGGCTTGTTGAAAGTAAGCTGAATCTTAATAAGCTCGGACTGATTTATAAATTCTTTGCCGGTATCCGTCTCCGACTCCCTATAAATGTCAATCCCTGCGGTTTTTTCGCCGAAGGCTATTGACAGCGGCAGAATATCAACCTTACCGTTCATCGCCACAGAGTAGGGAGTGGGCTCGCCTTCTTTGCTCGTGCTTGCCACATTGCCGCTTATATCTCTCATTTTGTTAAACAAAACGGGATTATCGCTTGCATTAATATTCACCCTGGTGAAACTGTATAAAAGTCCCCGTTCCTGAGTAACTGAACTGTTATCGGTATACGGGTCCGGTACTTGATATTCGAAAATCATTTCGGTTTCCGACATTGATGAGTTTCCTGTTTCTTCCGGAGCATAATGCAAAAATGACGCCTTGGCTAAAAGGCCTTCAGTGCCGTCCATGCCCAAAGTGCGAATATTTAAAGCTACATCCTTAGGATCCACATCATTTTCAAACTTCACAGGCTCACTTAATGTTAACTTGAAATAAATTGTTCTGTCGGGATGCTTCGAAAGCCAGTCAAGAGTGATAACATTTCCCGGTATGGCATTACCACCTGAGTCGGTCATGATTATAGACTTTACCATCGGTCCTTCGGTATCCCGTCCGAGAACCATACCCATGCCCAGCTTCGCCCGGTTATTGTTGTCAAAATCGTTATCGTTGCTCCGCCACTTTAAATCCGACATCTTCATGCTTGATTTCCAGTTGCTGTTTTTGGATATATCATAACCGGAATTTTTCGTTCCATGGTAGTAGTCGTCATTTTCTGTGGAATGGGAAAAACCCATAAAGGAAAAGCTGGCTTTCTCCCACTGGTTATAAAATGTGATAAAACCGGTTTTTTTGTTCCAGCCCCGGATATTGCCGCCAAAATAATACTCATACTGATTTGCGCTGGGAACATCAAACTTGTAGGACGCGTTGTAATTCTTTAGTCCGCTGATTTCTCCGTTGAAGGTTTCGGGTGCTTTAGCAGTATTGCTTGCAGATATACGTTCGCCAAAGCTGTTGAAGCTGTAGCCGCTTTGAATAAGCTTGGTAAACTGATCGACCATACTGGATTTACTGCCCGAAGCGGCCGGAAACTGAGACAGGGAATAGTCAAAAAACATCACGGTTTTGCCTTTGTACTTCAAAGAAGTCAGCGGCTCATAGGTCACCGGATGGCCGTAACTGTTCGAGTCCTCAGCCAGTACTGTTGCCGGCAGCAGTGTAAGAATCAGCACCGCCGCGAGCAGCAGAGACAGGGGTTTTTTCCCCCAAGTGTTTTTTTTAATCATAAATAAACTCCCCTCTTATTTGTTATATATGGATGTATTATGTAAACGTGAAGTAAAATATGCACATGTTATATATAATAAGGCTCTGATGTGGTGTCCTTTTGCTTTTTTCTTTTTTGTTCCATGCCCTAAAAGAAAATCTCCTCGGGCATCAAGCCCCCATCGCTTTTTACTCATTTCACTTCGTGGAATCCTACTAAGGACTATAAAAGCACCCGCATGCGGGTGCTTATGTAAGCTGATTA
>DAOOJC010000002.1:0-18265 GCA_035384905.1 Acetivibrio sp.
AATTCCAAAAGCCTTTGCCGATTGAACAAAAAATCATCGTCAACGATATAGACCTCTTTTTGAGGAACGGTTTTTAGCTCGGCTATCACATCATCTATTTCTCTTGCCGAATAGGGCGATATCTCTTTACAAAAACAAAAATTGCAGCTGTAAGGACATCCGAAGGATGTTTTAATAAGTGCACATTTATTTTGGAAAAGATAATAATATTTATCTTGGTATCTTTCGGTTATCTTTCGGTCCGGGAAGGTTTTTTCCCTAATTTTGCAGTCTAAAAAATCATATAGATCATCTTCGGTTCTGCAAACAATATCAATGTTATCGTCCTTAAAATCCTCCGGACATACTTTGGCATGAACCCCGCCAACCGAGACCTTTATATCCTTTGAATATGATTTGATAACCTTTGCATATTTTTTTATAATTCCCACATGGCTGATATATCCGGTAATCCCTACTACATCGGGATTGAATTTTTCAATGAAATGCCCGAGAGGCTTTTTTTCAATTATCATGTCTAAAATATCAACTGCATGTCCATTCTGCTTCAACGCAGAAGCAAGACACATAAACTCTAACGGCTCACAAATCATTACACTTTGAAGCCCTATGGTTTCCCCGTGGGGTTTTGGTCTTATAAGCAAAACATTCATATCTTTTCCCTTATATTAAAAAATGTTATATCTTTTCACTAGTTTACTCCATAATAACTCAAAATTCAACAAAAAAAACCTGCCACTAGGGTGCATGAAGCCATATGAAAAAATATTCCAGAAACTTAAGTTACGCAAGTCCAGAGCCTGTAAATACTCCTCGGGGTCGAGCAAAACTCGCTTCGCTCAGACAATGCTCTCCCTTTCCTCGTCGTATTAACAGGCTATATAACTTGCTTCACAATGTTTCTTCCATATTTTTTCATGGCCTCATGCATCCATTCAAACGAGAAACTGAAATAATAATATGGAAACTATGGATACATATAAATAAGATGTGCCACTTTCCATCATACGACATTTTGTGATACAATTAGGTTCTGATTGGAGAATAAAAAAAGTATAAGCACTTTATAAATTTCACAGGGGGTAAGTGATGGAGGCTTCAAAAAAGATTAAGGTCTTACTTGTTCGTCCCAAATTTTCATCCATTGTTGCAAATTTAGAACCGCTTGGGCTTGAATATGTTGCAGGACTTTGCAGGGATCTGAATATCGAATGCGAAATATTCGACGAGTTTCAATATTCCTGGCATTTCAGATTCGACAGATTATCGAGAAAAATAGAAGAGGGCGGATTTAATATTGTCGGCTTTCACTCCAATGCCAATACTTCCGATTATATCAGAAACACATCGGACAAGCTCAAGAAAAAGTTTCCCGGTCTTTACATCATGGTCGGAGGTCCCGAAGCCGAACTCAATTATAGAGATTTTTTCACCAATAGCATTGATTTTGTATATCACAACAATGGCCTTATCTCATTGAAAAACATCCTTCTAGAAGGCTTTTCCCCGGAAGTTTTAAATAAGCAAAACGGCGTTTGCTTTAAAATAAATAATAAATGGGTTGTAAAGGAAAAGGGCGAACCTGTAAACAACTTCATCACACGCCCAGAAAGAACTGCCTTTTATAAAGGTTTAAAGAAAAATTTTATTTTCCTCAAAGGTACCTTTGCTATTACCAAAGCATCCTTTTCTTGCCCTTTTGACTGTACTTTTTGTTATTGTACAAAAATGAACAACGGTGTATATACCGAACGCCCTATAATGGAGGTTGTTGAGGAGATAGAAGCCATTGACCATCCTAGAATATGGTTTGTAGACGATACCTTCCTTGTCGATAAGGAACGGGTTAAAAAATTTTGTGAAACAATCATAGAACGAAAAATTAAGAAGCATTTTATGGCATATTCGAGAGCCGACTTTCTGGCAGAAAACCCGGACATACTCCCGCTTTTGTATAAAGCAGGTTTTAAGGATATTTTAGTGGGGCTTGAAGCGGTAAGTGACGATTTTTTGGACGATTATAATAAACAGACCTCAAAAGACGTGAATACACGGGCTGTTAAAAATCTACTCGACAATAATATTGTATGTAACGGCCTGTTTGTTGTAAGTCACAAATCAACACGTCAGGATTTCAAGGAGCTATACCGGTTTATAAAGAAAAACAATCTTCTATGGGTGGTTTTCGGAATCTTTACGCCATATAAAGGCACCGATGCATATGATGAATACAAGGACCGTCTGGTAAAATTCAAATCCCGGCGGCTTGACGGCATACATATTACAATAAAGCCTGAGAAAATGTCCTCCTTTATGTTTATGGTGAGGGTGTATATGTTGTATGTTTTGACATATCCGAAAATTTTTTGCCGCACTCTATTTAAAACGGCATATGACACCAAAAGGACCGGTTGGATCTAAGATATGGAGGTATGCATAAATGGCAAAGCAAAAATATCTTTTAGTAAGGGTTCGTTATGATAAAAGGGTGGCCAGTATTGAGCCTTTAGGGCTTGAGTATTTGGCGGGAGTAATGAAAGAAAAGGGCAGGGAATATGTCTTTCATGATGAAATTTTCTACAGCTCATTTTTCCGTTTCCGCCGCATAGTTAAAAAAATAGAGCAAAACAACATAACGGCTGTTTGTTTTTCCGTTATGTCCAATAATGCAGATTATATATTGAAAATGATTAATAAACTAAAAAAGGTGAAACCGGATATAAAAATTTTGGTTGGCGGACCGGAAGTAAATATCAATTATAAAGATTTCTTTTTGGACAATATTGATTTTGTATACTACGATTACGGTTTGGATTCCTTTAGAATTGCTGTCGAAAACGACCTTAACGTAGATGCTTTGGAGGGTGCCACTGGAATTGCCTATGTGAAGGACGGGAAATGGGTTCACAATCCGTGCGGTAAGCCTATTACCGATTACGACGTCAAACCCGACAGAAGCCTGTTTTATGAAAACCGTAAAAAATACCGTGTTATTGCCAAAGGCTGTTTTTCTTTAATGAAATCATCCTTCTCCTGTCCCCAAGAGTGTAATTTTTGTATTTCAAGGCAGTTTAACGGCTGTTTCTACGCCGAAAGAAACACAGATAATGTTGTAAATGAAATAATAGAAATAGATAACAACCGCATATGGCTGTGCGACGACGATTTCCTTGTCAACAAGGAGAGGGTAATTGAAATATGCAACAAGCTTATAGAAAGAAACTGCTACAAGACATATATGATATTTGCGAGAGCGGATAGCATTGTTAAATGTGAAGATATCATGCCCTTGCTGTACAAGGCTGGTTTTAGGGATATGCTTGTGGGCTTGGAGGCTGTAGAGGATAAAATACTCGATTCCTATAATAAAAAGTCCAGTGTTGAAATAAACGAAAAAGCGGTAAAAATCTTAAGGGATAACAAAATGGTATGCAACGGGCTGTTTGTAATAAACTATGACTTTAAAAATAAAAACTTTATAGACATTCACCGCTTTATCAGAAAACAAAAACTGGTCTGGGTTTTATTCAGCATTTTGATACCCTTTAAAGGAACCCGCGTCCATGAAGTAAACAAACACAAGCTATACAAATACAGATACGGAAGAACCGACGGTACTAAACTGTTGATGAGGCCGCAGAACATCCCCGCTGCTTTGTTTAAAGTTCATTTTGCCTTGCTGTATTACATTAATTTTCCGAGGATATACCTGGCTTATTTTTTGAAGACTTATGACAAAAAGTATTTGAATAAAGTTCAAAATCAATAAGGGGGATTCTATAAATGAGGGTATTGCTTATTAAACCTGAGACCATCGGAATTTTCGCTTATACCAATCTTGTGGACCATGAGCCCCTTGAGTTGGAATATCTCTATACGATACTTAAAAATCGCGGACACGATGCATATATTTATGACAGAAGGCATGATATGACTCCTCTTAGGAGAAAGCTTAAGACTTTTACTCCCGATGTTGTGTGCATAACGGGATATATAACTCAAGAAAAGCTGATGATAAAATTAGCTCGCCTTATAAAGAGGTTTAATTCAAACATTACTGTAATAATTGGGGGCAGTCATGCGGAGCTGAATTACAAAAATTTCATTGATTCGCCTGTGGATTACATATACCATTTGAGCGGATTGGACTCTTTTATAAAACTCATAGATTTTATCGATAATACCAGCTCAACTCCCCTGGACGATATTCCCGGAATATGCTACAGAAAGGGACATGGGTGGAATATAAACAAAAAGGTTGTTGAAACCCCCGAGGATTTGCCGCCAATAGACAGGACATATTTCTACCGAAATAGAAACCGTTACCGATATTTAACTTTTCATCCCCTTGCCTTGGTCAAGAATTCGTACAGTTGTAATAGCTCTTGTACCTTCTGTTATTGTACCAATAGAAACAGCGGGCAATATGCCTGCCGTAAGGCAGAGGACCTGGTAAATGAGATTATGGCAACCGATGCACCCAATATCCATATTACCGATGACAATTTTTTAGTTGACAGGGAATATCTAAAGCAATTTGTAGAGCTGATACGCGAGAAAAAAATCAATAAAAAGTACTTGGTTTACGGAAGAGCGGATTTTATTGCAGAAAACAAGGATATTATGTGCGAACTGAAAGACATTGGACTTTCACTGGTTATGGTAGGCCTTGAGGCCCGTTCCAATCAAGAACTGGACTCGTATAACAAGAATGCGACATTGGAACACAATGAAGAATGCGTCAGAACTCTTGAAGAACTCGGTATTATCTGTGCCGGTCTGTTTATAGTTCATCAGGATATGACTGTAAAAGACTTCAAAGAATTATATAATTGGATAGACCAGCGTGCTATAATTCCGACTATATCTATTTTTACTCCCATGCAAGGTTCAGCGGATTTTTCAAAATATAAAGACAATCTTTTAAGCACTGATTCAAGAAAACAGGACTTGTTTCATTGCATCCTAAAACCGAAGCAAATGAGTACCTTCCGTTTTTATTATGAGTATTACAAGCTTTCTATAAAATTAGCCTGGAACAGGAGGAAAGCTCCCCTTTACTCTTGCATAAACATAGGATCGTTTTTCTTTATAATCAAAGTCTTATTGATGAAATTAAGGCGGGTTTTTATTATTTAAAAAAATAAACATAAATTTTGATAGCGTATTGACATACTTTTTCATAAACTGTATAATTATTGTAAGGGGAATTCTATTTGTATCAGCGGTTGTTTTTACTTATATAAAATGGGGAAATGCTTTAAATGAAGCAGTTTTAACGACTTTAATATTTTATTCTTAATTTGCTCCATTCTTTTTTGTACAGTAATTATTACATAAATTTATTTTTATATGGCTTTAGGACAAACATGAAGGAAGGAAGTGAGGCTGTTAACTTAGTAGTCCAAAGTTCAAAATAATGATGAGTTTTAAATTTTGTTTACCTTCTATTATATGGAATTATATGTGGGAGACAGTTTTTGGTTTATGGATTTTTACTTTAACTAGCTTGTGTATTTAAGGATAAAAAGTTTAGTAAAGGTTTAGGGGAGAGTATATATTTTTGACGGTACATTAAATGACTGGGAGAGTTCTTGGAGGTTTTTAGGGGAGGCACAAGGCGGTTTTGAGTGTTTACAGGGCTTTGGACTACTAAGTTAGCAGCATTCATATTTTTATTAATATTAGATTAACATTCATGAAATGAAATCTATATGAGTCATTTCTTTTTTTATTTTCACAAAACGGCATATTATGACACAAGTTGGATGCTAAGCATTTTTATTGTTTAATTTCTCCGGGTATAAGAATTTTTATATCAAAAATATGCTCCGAATTGAGAAATACCTATTGACACTGTATTATGTCATATATAAAATATAAGCGTGTGTTTTATTATATTAAAAAAATATAATAATCAATAAAGTGTCAAAAGTATTAATTATTCAGCCGTGAAGTGGTTTTCCCGGCTGTAGTTGTTTTTAGTGGAGGATTGGAATCATGTCTGTTAAGTACATTTTTGTAACCGGTGGTGTTGTTTCCGGGCTTGGTAAGGGAATAACCGCCGCTTCGCTGGGAAGGCTTTTAAAAGCCAGAGGTCTTCATGTGACTATTCAGAAATTTGACCCTTATATAAATGTCGATCCCGGTACTATGAGTCCGTATCAACATGGAGAGGTGTTTGTAACCGATGACGGGGGAGAGACAGATCTGGACCTGGGTCATTATGAAAGGTTTATAGATGAGAACCTGAACAAAAACAGTAATGTAACAGCCGGAAAGATTTATTGGTCCATACTGAGCAAAGAAAGAAAAGGCGATTATTTAGGCGGTACCGTACAGGTTATACCCCATGTAACCAACGAAATTAAAGACAGGATCTACAGGGTCGGTAAATCCGGCAGCACAGATGTTGTAATAACCGAAATTGGAGGTACTGTGGGGGATATTGAAAGCTTGCCGTTTCTTGAGGCCATACGTCAAGTGGCAACAGATGTGGGCAGAGAAAATGTGATGTACATACACGTCACTCTGGTGCCATATCTGGGGAAATCCGGCGAACTCAAGACCAAACCTACTCAACACAGTGCCAAAGAGTTAAGGAGTATAGGTATTCAACCGGATGTTATTGTTTGCCGGACCGAGAAGAGACTATCGAGGGAATTGAAAGATAAAATCGGTCTATTCTGTAACATTCCCGGTGAGTCGGTAATTCAGAATCTGGATGCGGAAGTTCTTTACGAGGTGCCTTTGATGCTTGAAGAGGAAGGCCTGGCCAATATAGTATGCAAACGTCTCAGCCTCCAATGCCAGGAGCCGGACATGTCTGAATGGTGTCAAATGGTAAGTAAGCAAAAGAACTTGAGCAAGAAAGTAACCATAGCCCTGGTCGGAAAGTATGTGGAACTGCATGATGCCTACTTGAGTGTTGTGGAGTCGCTCAACCACGGGGGAATAGCCAATGATGCCGAAGTTGAGATAAAATGGATAAACTCGGAAAATCTGAACCCCAAAAATCTTAAAGACAGTTTTTCCGGTATAAACGGTATACTTGTACCCGGAGGGTTTGGAGACAGGGGTATAGAAGGAAAGATTCTTGCTGCAAAATACGCCCGTGAAAACAAGGTGCCGTATTTCGGAATTTGCCTGGGTATGCAAATGGCAGTTGTGGAATTTGCACGCAATGTTGCCGGAATGGAAAATGCAAACAGTTCGGAGTTTGATTTGGAGACCAAGTACCCTGTTATTGATATCATGCCGGATCAAAAAGACCTGGATGACAAGGGTGGTACCATGAGACTTGGGATTTATCCGTGCAGAGTCATTGAAGACTCAAAGATTTTTGATATTTATCAAGATAAGCTCATATATGAAAGACACCGGCACAGGTATGAGTTTAATAATGAATACAGGGATGTTTTAACTTCCAAGGGTCTTGTAATTTCAGGAGTGTCTCCCAGTGAAAAACTTGTAGAAATCATTGAATTGAAAGACCATCCATGGTTTATCGGAGTTCAATTCCACCCTGAGTTTAAATCGAGACCCAACAGACCGCATCCGCTTTTCAGAGACTTTATCAGGGCAGCGGTTGAAAACAAAGAAGCAAACGGCAATTAGGAAAAAATATGTGATATAAAACCATAATATAGATTTTGATGAAAATAATTTTATGTATAGTATAAATCCTTTTGAATTTGTAAACAATTATACTAAGCAATTTAAGTCTGTAATGTAAAATTAGCTTCGGTATGGTACCATTTCGCAATGAAAATTTAGAAATGGTTTACTTACCGGAATTTGGGGGGATTTATACTATGTTTATTTTTTTAAGAAGAAGTAAACCGAGAAAAATCAAATCAATGAAACTTTTTTCCAAAACAGCTGCAGCGGTTGTACTTTTGGGAACACTTATTCTGGCAATAGCTTTTGTGTCCTATTCGGAGAATGTGAGCAATGGACTGGCGGACAATCTTGTAAGGCTGCATGTTGTTGCTAATAGCGATTCTCCTGAGGATCAGCAGCTCAAGAGGGATGTAAGGGATGTAGTAATAGAATACATGAAGCATAAGCTTAAAGATGCAAAGGATATTGAAGCTGCAAAAAAAGTAATTGTTGAAAACTCAGGAGAAATTAAGAGAATTGCCGAAAATGAAATTATAAGACAAAACAAAGACTATAACGTGGATGCAATGCTGGGGACTTATCCTTTTCCTACAAAGGTTTACGGAGATATCAGTCTTCCGGCCGGCAACTATCAGGCACTTAAGATTGTGATAGGAAACGGAGAGGGGCAAAACTGGTGGTGTGTCCTTTTCCCGCCTCTTTGCTTCGTGGATGCCACCCATGGAACTGTACCGGATACTGTAAAGGATGACCTCAAAGAGGTACTCACGGAGGAAGAATACTGTCTGGTAACTTCGGTAGGGAATGAGGAAGATATTCCAATTGAAATAAAGTTTAAAGTAGTAGAGGTATTTCAAGATTCCAAGATAAAATTGGCTGGGGCGATGAACAGACTGTTCAAGTCACTGTTTTAAGAGTAAGATCTCATATCCTCCATGGATGTGGGATTTTTTTGTTAGTGGAATTTGGCAGGATGAAGTCGGATTTATATTACAGCTGCATATAATTATAGAAATATATTTTGAGTGATAATAATGGCATTTGCTTATTGAAGATATGCATGAATTTGATATATACTCTAATAGAATTCAACTTATTCCATGTAAGACTTTTTGAAGCTGACTAAAAACTAAATTAGGGGTGAGCCGAATGCTGGGTATGATTATTGAGAACGGAATCTACTATATTGTTGTTCTTGCAAGACTGCTATTAGCGTGTTTTCTGGGCGGGTTAATAGGTTATGAAAGAGAAAGTACCAACCGCCCGGCGGGGTTTAGAACCCACATTCTGGTTTGTGTTGGAGCATCTCTTATCATGATAACGGCCGAAAGCATTTCTCAAAAGTATGCAGGTCTCACAAATATAGATCCTACCAGGCTTGGTGCACAGGTTATAAGCGGAATCGGATTTTTAGGAGCAGGAACCATTATACGTGAGGGTGTTAATGTAAGAGGACTTACCACTGCTGCAAGTCTTTGGGCGGTTTCCTGTGTAGGTATTGCAGCAGGAATAGGGTTTTATGGAGGGGCCATTATTGCTACTGCTATAATCTATATTACTTTAATTCTGTTGAAAAGGACAGAAAAGCATATTGGAAGGAAAAACCGGCTGAGTTTGTTCCGCATTAGAACAGGGAATTTACCCGGACAAATAAGCACGATAGGCTGTATATTCGGCAAGTATGATGTAACAATAAAAAATATAGAGTTTTTAAATGCTGCGGATGAGAATGAAATTCATATAAAGTATTTTGTTAGGATTCCGGGCAGTGTAAGTCCGGAAAAATTAATGGATGAATTGCAGGGATTGGAAGGAATCAAAGACGTTTCACAGGAGTAGAGGTTATTAGTTGATAAAAATGTTTGACTTTTTGGGTACAATCTCCTATAATTCTCTTGTTTATTATTTTTTGATACATTGAACACATTAAGCAAATTATTAATGTGTTCAATAGCTTTGTTTATACGGTTTTGCAAAATTTGAGCAGATCTTTTGGACTAAGGCGGATTTCGGACTTAGTGAATCAATGCAAATTTTTGTGAAACGTATGGAAGAGAGAGGGGATTGGGAGTGGCAAGATTAGACCAATATAAAACACCGTTGTTTGATGCGGTTAAAAGATATGTTGATAGCAATGTAATTCCGTTTCATGTTCCCGGACACAAGCAAGGAGCGGGTCTTGCCGAATTCAGGGAATATATCGGGGAAAGGGCTTTGCAAATGGATGCAAACGGTATGGAGGATTTGGATTTTGCAAACAACCCGACTGGTGTTATCTATGAATCGGAGGTGCTGATGGCTCAGGCCTTTGGGGCACAAAACGCTTATTTTCTCGTAAACGGTACAACTGCGGGTGTTCAGGCAATGATTATGAGTGCCTGTGAGCCCGGGGACAAAATTATAATTCCAAGAAATGCACACAAGTCAACAATAGGCGGAATTATATTAAGCGGAGCCATGCCGGTGTATGTTCAGCCTGAGGTGAATGAAAAGCTGGGTATCGCTATGGGTATAACCGAGGAGAGCCTTAGAAAGGCAATTAAGGAAAATCCCCATGCCAAGGCGGTATTTATTATTAACCCTACTTACTATGGGTTTGTATCGGATTTGAAATCTTTAGTAAGAATAGCCCACAGACATGAAATGGCTGTTTTGGTGGATGAGGCTCATGGTGCCCATATGTCCTTTCATGACGGTTTCCCATTGACGGCAATGGAAGTAGGTGCAGATATGAGTGCCGCAAGCATACATAAAACAGCGGGCTCTTTGACGCAAAGCTCGGTATTGCTTTTGCGGGGAGACATGATTAGCCCTGAAAGGGTTAAACAGGTTTTGAATTTAACCCATACCACCAGTGCTTCCTATCTTCTTATGTCTTCTCTTGATATTGCAAGAAAGCAGCTCTCCACGAAGGGAAGCGATATGCTTGAGGAGACTTTGAGGCTTGCGAGGATGGCAAGGGAGGAAATAAACAAAAT
The DNA here is from genome assembly GCA_035384905.1 of Acetivibrio sp. Taxonomy (GTDB): domain Bacteria; phylum Bacillota; class Clostridia; order Acetivibrionales; family Acetivibrionaceae; genus Hungateiclostridium. The sequence goes on from DAOOJC010000002.1 coordinate 10,602, forward strand.
AGAAGGCCTTTACGCCTTCGGAAAAGAGCTTACCGGTACTCCCGGATGTTTCGATTTCGACGAGACAAAGCTGGGGATCAATGTTTTAGGCTTGGGATTTACCGGTTATGAAATGGAAGCAAAACTTAGGAAGGAATATAATATACAGATTGAGCTGTCGGATCTTTCTAATATCCTGGCAGTTATAAGTATTGGGGATAGGGAAGAAAACGTGGTTGCACTGATAAATGCATTGAAGGATATTTCATCTAAGACGGAAAAAAAGGAGTATACCAATCCGCCGGTCATTCCTCAGAATCCTAAGATGATAGTATCACCCCGGGATGCTTTCTACAGCCATAAAAAGATAGTTCCCCTGGAAAAGTCCGTAGGGGAGATATCGGGGGAAATGGTAATGGCATATCCGCCGGGCATACCGGTTATTTGTATGGGTGAGAGAATAACTCAGGAAATAGTGGATTATATAAATATATTAAAGGAGCAGAAAACTCAGCTTCAAGGCACGGCAGATCCCTATATCAATTCCATAATGGTTCTTGGTGCGGATTAAAAAATGTAGCTTAAATAAAAAGGCTCTACCATCAATACGGTAGGGCTTTTTTGTACAGTTTGGGGTTTAGTGCCTAAATAACGATAATTGCAATTATCTGCTAAATAACTTGGATTACCTTTATCTTATCTTTTCAAGTCCCTATATATTATCAGTTTATTAATGAATTTCAAATAACATTTGAGTAACATGTTTTGTGTTTTAAAAAGTGAAGAACATGATTTAAATTTTATACTCAAGAAGAGAAACAATGGTTTATACATGGTCTATTTATGTTTTTTTCTGAATAAAAATAGGATTATGACAGGCATATTGCAGCTATAAATCCGGCACAAGTGCACCAGGATAAGGTATTGGTAAAAGGAGTGATTGGCATTGAGCGTTATGGAATCGACAGTGAAAAGCTTTAATAAAGATGACAGGTACAAATACGGTTTAAGCGAAAAAGAAGCGGAAAAGAAATTCGAGAAGTATGGACCCAATACTTTGACCAAAAAGAAGAAGATTTCTCCATTTAAAATTTTAATCGATCAGTTCAGCGATTTTATGGTATTGATACTTCTTGCATCAACTCTGATTTCGGCATTTATGGGAGAGGTAACCGAAGCTATTACCATAATTTCAATAGTTGTTGTGAACGCAATTTTAGGCTTTATTCAGGAATATCGTACTGAGAAAACGCTGGAAGCCCTTAAAAATCTTGCTGCACCGACAGCTAAAGTTGTAAGGAACGGAAAAACGGTTGAAATACCTGCAGAGAGAATTGTGCCGGGGGATTTGATAATTATTGAGGCCGGGGACAGGGTTCCGGCAGATGCTGTGCTTACAGAAGCCAATGGAATTTTAGCCGACGAGTCTTTACTCACGGGTGAATCGGTACCGGTAGAGAAGTTTGTTGAGGTTAATGGAAAAAGGAATGGGGCTGCCATTGAAAAAAACAGCTCGTTATATATGGGAACCATAGTCACCAGCGGAAGGGGAAAGGCTATTGTTTGTGCCACCGGGATGCTAACGGAGATGGGTAAAATTGCAGACATGATACAGAATATTGAAACTGAAGAGACGCCGCTTCAAAAAAGACTTGACAGTCTTGGTAAGTATATTGTTTACGGCTGCCTTGCCATATGTGCCGTTGTGTCCATAACAGGAGTATTAAGGGGACAGAAGCTGTTTACGATGCTTCTTTCGGGAATAAGTCTGGCAGTTGCTGCAGTACCGGAGGGACTTCCGGCTATTGTAACCATAGCCCTGGCCTTGGGTGTTCGAAGAATGCTGAAGAGGAATGCCATGATACGGAAGCTGCCGGCTGTAGAGACATTGGGGTGTGCCAGTGTTATATGCTCAGACAAGACAGGAACCCTGACGGAAAATAAGATGACGGTAAGGAAGATTTATTCCGGCGGTGGCTATACGGAAGTCAGGGGAAGTGCCATGAGCAGTGAAGGAGAATTTATTTCTTTTAACAGAAAAATAGATCCTCTTGATAACTCCGGATTAAGGCAAACCCTTGAAATCGGAGTAGTATGCAATAATGCATCTATGGTGAGGATCAAAGAAAAAAATCCCTTTGGAAAAATATCTTCAATGGTTTCTAAACAGGAAAAATGGGAGCTTAGCGGTGATCCCACCGAGGCAGCACTTCTGGTTGCAGGTGCTAAAGGAGGGCTTACTCAGGAGTCTCTTGGTGAGAAGTATTTCAGGATAGATGAGATTCCCTTTGATTCGGACAGAAAGTGCATGTCGGTAATTTGTGAAAACAAAAACGGAGAAATCTTTGTGTTTACCAAGGGTGCCCCGGACGTGATTATTAATAAATGCTCCAAAATCTATACTTCAAAGGGAATAGTAAATTTGGATGGCGAAGGGACAAGAAAGGTTCTAAAGGCTAACGACAGTATGGCAGATGAGGCGTTAAGGGTATTGGGAGTTGCATACAGGAAGCTGGGATCGAGATTTTACAAAAACAGTGAAGTTGAAAAGGATCTTATATTTGTCGGTCTTATCGGAATGATAGATCCCCCAAGAAAAGAAGTGTTGGAGGCTGTGCGAAAATGCAGGCTTGCAGGGATAAAACCGGTGATGATTACCGGAGACCACAAAATAACTGCAGCAGCCATAGCAAGAGAGCTGAATATCGCAACGGCGGGTGACAGAGTGGTTACCGGGGCGGAACTGGAACAAATGGATGACAATAAGCTTCAGGAAGTAGTGGAGGAAGTGTCGGTTTATGCCAGGGTTTCTCCAAGACATAAGCTAAGGATAGTGAGAGCACTAAAGAAGAGAGGACACATTGTTGCAATGACCGGGGACGGAGTAAATGATGCCCCTGCAATTAAGGAAGCCGATATTGGAGTATCCATGGGGATAACCGGAACTGATGTTACAAAAGAGTCGGCGGCAATGATTCTCAGGGATGATAATTTTGCCACCATTGTTGCGGCCATTGAGGAAGGCAGGGTTATTTACAGTAACATACGTAAATTTATCAGATATTTGCTTTCCTGTAACATCGGCGAGGTTTTCACCATGTTTGTCGGTATGCTGATAGGATTCCCGCTACCCCTGTTGCCGATTCAGGTTTTATGGGTTAATCTTGTCACGGATGGGCTTCCTGCAATAGCCCTGGGGTTTGAGCCGGCAGAAAAGGATATTATGATGAGGCCTCCAAGGGGGGCAAAGGAAAATATATTTTCACAAGGTCTTCTGAATCTTATACTGTTTAGAGGAACTATTATCGGAGTCTGTACACTGGCGGTATTTGCAAGCATATTTCATTTTACATCCAGTGTTGAAACGGCAAGGACAGCTGCCTTTGTAACTTTGGTTATGACACAGCTTATGCATGTTTTTGAATGCAAATCCGAAAGAAAAAACATATTTGAGGTTCCGTTTTTCAATAACATTGCCCTGGTGTTGGCTACCATGTGCTCTTTAACCATGATTCTTTCGGCGGTATACATACCTTTTATGCAGGAAATATTTAAAACAGTGCCTTTGTCAGTAAATGACTGGATATTAATCGCCGGATTTTCAGCGGTTGGCCCTGTGGTTTCAAGCTTCTTCAGGGTGAATGCACGTTATATTAGGGGGCATATTTACAAGTAAAAAAACGGAAGAAACATGAGTCTTTGAAATGTTTGCCGCATATTTTATAATAAAAAGTAATTTTAACCTTTTTGTAACCTTTTTTTTTATGAGTATATATATAATATAATTGAAGTACTTCAAAGAAAGAAATACATAAACTTATTATAACTCTTGTATACAAGATAAGCTAGTAGAGCATATGCTGTTAAAATGCATACGGAATTACTTTGGTAGTGATTATTTAATAACGGATTTGATTGATTTTGAAAATTGCATATATATTATTTGTTCTACCGGATGAAGAAACCTATTTTGCTTAGTCATTGCACTGTTTTAAGTTCATTTTGATCCTTGTTGGCGGCTTACATCATTCTTACATGTTCTATTGGTCACGATGCGATGTTATAACTGTTCTTTATAAACTTTATTTACTACTTGGCACATTTGTACTCATATAGCTTGCTATTAGTGGATTAATAAGTTAACGTGCACGTGTGACAATATATAAATGAGAGTATTTTTGCTTTGAAGTTTGGGTTTAGAATTTAGGGGGAAAATTAGAAAGTCATAAAGTCAAATGTAGGTGGTGTAATAACCGCGGTTAGAGAGATAAGTGTAAAAAACACTAATATACTGATATGGAGAGCAAGTTTGCAAAGAAAAAATCAATCTACCTGTTTTGTGGGAACTTATTGGGGCGGAAATACAATTAAATTGGCATGAAGCAGGTAGGAAAGACTTCTAAAGTTACAGAAATTAATTCCACATAACTAAAACATGATTAAAAAACAATATAGTATTTGGGTGATCACCCCGGGAAGTTTGTTTATAACAAACGGTTGAACATTGAAAAGGCTGATACCATACTATTATGAAATAGGTCTAGTGCATGGGCTGGAGTACGGTCCTGATTAATGCCAGCCCGCGATTGTTTTGTAGTACCGTACTCTTACAATTTTCACGGATTAGTGTCACGTAACAGTATTGTGTTATAAAGTACTAATTCCTCAGGCTGTTATAGATTATATAGCCCCCCAAAGCGAAAAACGCCAGAGGAATTAACAATCCAAAATTAATAGACGATGTTACTATATTAAGAATTATAATGGAAAGAGAGACAACGGATACAGTTGTCAAAACAGAAATCGGGATTAAAAGACCTTTGGGTTTTCCCGAGAAGAGATAGAGCTGAAACAATCCAAAGGCAACAGAAATAATATAAATTGGCCATGTATATTTGGAAAAATACCATCCGGTAAACGATTCGAACAGAAACAGAAAACCTGTAACAGTCAATATACCACCGGGCACAAGAAGACCTGGGGATTTCTTACCGACAAAGTAGCTGAATTCAAAAATCAAACCTAATACCAATATAATCATTGGCCACAGACGAGAAATACTGAATATGTTGACATCAAAAATGCTGTCACATAACAATAGTCCTCCGATAAATATAAAAACTAGTCCCCATGCGGGGCTTCCTTTTTTCATATGAATTCCTCCATAATTAATTATTTAAGTTTTTTTCTTTTTATTTTATTATACGTGTATTAGAGAAGAAAGTCTTATGTAAAAATAAAATAATTTGGGTATTGTAATCTGAATTATTGTATCGCCGGGATGGGTGCCGAAAATATAGGACTCTATTTTTTAATCGTATTAATGTATAATATATATAAAATGTGTTTTTGGCTATATTAAATTAGGCTTCATCAAATATAAAAAACAGGCTTAAATAATTATATTGGTTGAAAAGGAATGATTTTTATGGGGGCAAAAGTATTAACTGTGGAAGATGACAATAGTATAAGGGGGTTTCTTGTCACAATTTTAAAAAGAAACAATTTTATTGTATCTGAAGCTGTTACAGGGAAAGAGGCTTTAAGAAAGGTAGAACTGGAAAAACCCGAAGTTGTTTTGCTGGATATCATGCTTCCGGATATTGACGGATTTGAGGTGTGTAAAAAGATATCGCAGCAGCATCCCGATATTCCGATAATCATGCTGACAGCAAGGGGAGAAGACACAGACAAGATAAACGGTCTGGAGTTGGGTGCAGACGATTATATTATAAAGCCTTTCAACCCAATGGAGGTTATTGCAAGAATAAAAGCCATAATCAGGAGGACCAGTAAGACTGATTTTTCAAATGAAATAGAGATTGGACCGTTTAAAATTGACTTGAATTGTCAAGGAGTTTATAAAAATGGACAGGTTTTGGATCTGACACCTACAGAATTCTGTCTGTTGAAAGTTTTTGCGAACAACGTCAATAAATCTTTAACCAGAGATGATATTTTAAACTGGGTTTGGGGAGAAAACTATGTCGGAGATACAAAAACTGTTGATGTGCATGTAAGAAGACTTCGAGAAAAAATAGAGGATGATCCATCAAAGCCGAAGTATATAGAAACGGTTTGGGGACATGGGTATATGTGGAGGAAAGGAGATTAATGTGAGGGGAGTCAGAGGCAGAATTGCAGGCACTTATTTGATTATAACTCTTTTAGCGGTTCTGATTTTTGAAGCGATATTGATTTATATACTTGTTCGGTTTTACTATACAAATATTGAGTCGGAACTAAATGCTTCTGCTAATACAATAGTTCATAATTATGAAGTATATTTTAACGGTGATGATCTTGACCGGGATGCAAAACTATTGATGGAGTCCGTATCATCAAATACTGTAGCCCAGATTCAGATTATCGACAGAGAAAAGGTAGTACTGGTTGATTCTATAAATCCTGTTTCCGTAGGAGAGAGCCTTGACTATCCCGATATCAACGGTGCACTAAAAGGCAAAAAGACTACATGGAGAGGGAGAAATCCGCAGACAAATGAGTCCATCCTTTCAGTATCCAGTCCAATAAAAAAGAACGAAGAAGTAATCGGAGTTGTGAGGGTTATCACTGCTCTTACAGATGTTAACAAAATACTATTTAACCATGTGTTAACTCTGATTGTTTTAGGTACCTTTATTGTAATTCTGATTTTTGTGGCAGGAGTGTTTCTGTCCAATACCATCATAAAACCTGTTAAGGAAATAACCTGCGCGGCAGAAGCAATGGCACGGGGCAGATTTGACGTTCGGGTCAACAAAAGATACGATGATGAGGTGGGTAAACTGGCGGACACTTTGAATTACATGGCCGAAGCAGTGTCCAAGCATGAGAAAATGAAGAATGATTTTATTGCATCAATTTCCCATGAGATTCGCACGCCTCTGACATCAATAATCGGGTGGGTTATCGCCATTAATTCAGGAAACGTGGAAAACAGTGAGGAAATAAGAGAAGGCCTTGGCATTGTTGAAAGGGAGAGCGAGCGGCTGGCCGCAATGGTCGAAGAATTGCTGGATTTTTCAAAATTTGATGCAGGGTCTATAAACCTTAAAATTGATCTTGTGGACTTAAAAGAATTAATTTCGCATATAACAAAGCAGATGGAGCCACGAGCCAAGAGAGAGGGCATCTTTATTGTAATGAGAACAGATGAAGATTTACCCTTTATAGATGCAGATGAAAACAGGCTGAAACAAGTATTAATAAATATTATTGATAATTCGTTTAAATTCACTCAGAAAGGTGGGTATATAAATATCATAGCAAAGCAGTTGAAGGACAAGGTCTTAATATGTGTAGAAGATAACGGTTGCGGTATACCTGAAGACGACATTTCCAAAGTAACTCAGAGGTTTTTTAAGGGAAATAGCAATGCAGCCGGCAGCGGTTTGGGACTAGCTATCTGTGATGAGATTATAAAACTTCATAATGGTGAAATGAACATTGAAAGCGTTGTGGAAAAAGGAACGGCAGTAAATATAATTTTACCGGTGAGAGCATAAACTTTAACTTTTTTGTAATCCTTTTTATTATTTATATATATAGAATTGTTATTGGAAGAGGATGAATATGAATACGATGAACACGATAATTAAACGAAACAGAATAATTCTCAAATATACATTAACTGCAATTGTTGTTTCACTCTTATTAACAATTACTGGGTGCGATGTATTACC
>DAOOJC010000003.1:0-15380 GCA_035384905.1 Acetivibrio sp.
ACATCGGTGCTGCAACATATATTACTGTCAGAATAGCCCTCTGTGCCAATTCTATTACCATTCCCTGTTCCATATCCCTGCACCCCCGAATTCCCATATTTTTTTCTTATCTATAAGACAAAACTGTTAACCAGTGACTGAGTAATAAGATTCCATCCCCCTACCATTATAAACAGCAGAATCTTAAACGGCAGTGAAATCATTACCGGTGGAAGCATCATCATACCCATGGACATAAGGGTGCTTGAAACCACCATATCAATTACCAGAAACGGTATGTATATAAGAAAACCGATTTTGAATGCTATTGTCAATTCGCTTATCAGAAATGCCGGAATAATTATTGTTAAAGGAAGATTCGGAATTTCTTCTTCCTTGATGGGAGTCTTCATACCCGACAACGATACAAAAAGTCCCAGATCCTCCTTTGATGTTTGCAGAATCATAAACCTCTTAATTGTGGCGGAAGCTCTGTCAATTGCAACATCTTGAGAGATCTCCTGATTCGAATAGGGCTTTAGTGCAGTATCGTTAATTTCTGTCAGCACGGGGTTCATTATGAACAGCGTTAAAAACAAAGCTAGCCCAATCAACACTTGATTCGGCGGCATCTGCTGAGTCCCCATCGCATTTCTTAAAAAGGAAAGGACAATTATTATTCTGGTAAAGCTTGTCATCATGATTAGTATTGACGGAGCCAATGCCAGCACAGTCAAAAGCAACAAAATCTGAACACTGGTGGAAACATCCTGTGGGTTGTCTGATGACTCTACAGTAAACCCCAGCTTGGGTAACGATATAGTATCAGGTTCGGCATACACATTTGATGCCAATAGAATTAATACTGTTATTATACTTATTATTACCGTAATATACTTAAGCCTGGTTTTCATTAGTGTATTCCTCTCCATATTCTGTCTTGTGCAAGCTCATTCCTGTTGAAATATCCTTAAGCCTTTCTAGATTTTTATTAAAAGTTTGGTCCTTTTGAGTGACTGCACTCTCATTATCCCTTGCTGCAAAAAAACCCTTTATTCCTTGTATTGGTCTAAAACCCTGAAATTCTTGTATATGCTTAAAACCCTGAAAGTATTTTTCGAAGACATTCTTAAAATTAAAAGTGTTAGTACTGGCTATCGACTTTTCATTGCTATATTCTTCCAATCGGACCCTTGTCAAAAGGCGGGTGGTTTTTCCCGATGTTGATATTAAAACAAACTCTGACCCCACCTTTACCAGATGCAGCTTACAGTCAAACCCCAAATTTACCGTTTCAACAATATTTATATATTTCCCTTTCATTATTTTGTTCGTTTTGCTCCCTACAAACCTTGTAGTGACATATGCCACGAACAGAACCGAACCGAAAACAATTATAAACAAAACAGCACTTATCAGGCTCTCCATTTTATACTCCCTCTTCCGTAATCTCTTAGTACATCCAAACCTCTACCGAAATTATCCCAGGACTTTTTTTACAGCCTCAACGACTCTTTCGGCCTGAAAGGGCTTTACAATAAAATCCCTTGCACCGGCTTGAATAGACTCTATTACCATAGCCTGCTGTCCCATTGCCGAGCACATGATTATTTTTGATTCCGAGTTGATTTTTTTAATCTCCCGTACAGCTTCTATACCGTCTAATTCAGGCATAGTGATGTCCATAATCACCAAATCCGGAGTAAGCTCCTTATACTTGTCAATTGCCCGGGCTCCATTCTCCGCTTCTCCGGCCACTTCGTACCCGTTTTTGGTAAGAATGTCCTTTATCATCATTCTCATAAAAGCTGCATCGTCAACTATAAGAATCCTTTTTCCCATCATTTACCCTCTCCTTAATTATTTGTCTCTTCCCTTGCAAAATCAGTATTAATAATGTCTTTATGGGTTTTATATTTAATACAGCTAAAGTCTTTTAGACGGATCAATTATATCCGTAATCCTGACGCCGAAGCTTTCATCTATTACAACAACCTCACCTTTGGCAATTACTTTACCGTTTACCAAAATATCAACAGGATCACCGGCAAGCTTGTCCAGCTCAATTATGGAGCCGGGTCCAAATTCCAATATGTCCTTGATAAGCCTATTGGTTCGTCCAAGCTCAACCGTTACCTGCAAAGGTACATCCATAATAAGCCCGATATTCTTTTTTTCAATTGATATCATGCCGTCCTCAAGGCTTTCAAACTGAGCCGGTTGTACATTTATTGGCGTTTTCGGCTTATTATGTGCCTGCGGTTCTGGCTGTACGTACTGCTGCCCGTACGGCTGATATGGATTCTGTTGAGGACTGGGTTGAACCCCGGCATGATTATTGGAAATTGGCATCTGCTGCTGAACCGGAGGAGGCTCAACGGACACTGGTGAGGAATGATCGTTATTTTGTCTTGATTCCGCATTCAGTATATTGTCCACCAGTTCCTTTGCAAATTGAACAGGTATTATCTGCATCATCTCACTGTCGATTAATTCACCAACCTGCATTTTAAAGGCTATTTGAACTACTCTGCTTTCATCATCAAAGGAATTCTCGGGACTTATACTGTCAATTGTCAGAGAAAATGCCTTTGGAGGAGAAATGTCAATCCTCTTGTCAAACATGGAAGACATTGAAGTCGCTGCCGACCCAATCATCTGGTTCATTGCTTCGCTAATTGCACTTAAGTGAAGCTCTGTTAATTCCCCCTCATTATTGCTGCCGTCCCCGCCCATCATTAAATCAGCTATTATCTTAACATCCGACTCCTTTAATAAGAGAAGGTTCAAACCGTTTAAGCCATCGGTATACTCTACCTTAACCGCAACATTCAATTCATAGTACTTATCCAGCAATTCCTTCCATGTGCATACCATAACTCTGGGAGTAGTAATGGTTACCTTTTGTCCTAAGAGGGAATTTAAGGTAGTTGCAGAAGTACCGATGCTTATATTGCCAATTTCTCCCAATGCGTCGATTTGCTGCGTATCTAGTTCGGAATCGCTGTTTATATTCGTATTTAGTTCGGAATCGCTGTTTATATTCTCACCTTCATCTGTTTTATCACCGTTCAATAAAGCATCTATTTCTTCTTGAGACAACATATCTCCCATTATTGCATATCCTCCCTTCTTATTACATCCGTTATTTTAACTGAAACCTTATTTTTCTTTACTCCCGGTGAACCATAGAATTTTAATATATCTCCCACCAAAATCTCTAATTTCCCATTGACATTTGTATTTAACGGTATTACATCTCCACACTGCATTTCAATTAATTCGGCTACCTGAATTGTTGTTCTGCCAAGTATTGCACTTAGAGGTACTTTTGTACTCTCAATTTTATGCTCAATAGTCCTTTTATCCTCAGGGCTTTTCTCCTTCTCGGCACTTGCAAACCAATACTTTGTACTTAACTTGGATAATATAGGTTCTACAGCCATATATGGAATACAGATATTAACCATTCCCTCAACATCACCAATCCTTGTCCCCAAGGTTACTAAGGCTATCATTTCATTTGCCGATACTATTTGTGCAAACTGTGCATTGGTCTCAATTTTCTCAAGCCTTGGTTTTACTTCGATTACATTTTCCCAGGGCTCTTTCATTAGATTCAGGATCTGAATTATTATTCTTTCAACAATCGCAAGCTCTACCTCGGTAAACTCCCTGATCTTTTCAATCGGAAGTCCCTTTCCGCCAAGTATTCTGTCAATTAAAGCAAAAGCAACGGAAGGTGCCAATTCCAAAATAACCGAACCGGTAAGGGGAGCAAGTTCAACAACTGCGAGCACAGCAGGATTGGATAACGAATTGCTGAATTCATAATATGCTATCGGCTCCACTGAAATAACATCTACCTGAACCAAGGCCCTCAAATATCCCGAAAGGAAATTTGTAACGAGTCTGGCATAATTGTCGTAAATAACATTGAGAGTCCTTATATGATCCTTTCCGAATTTGCTTGGTCTTCTAAAGTCATGTATTTTAACCTTCTTCTCTTCGGTTTTGGAATTCATTTGCTGGACGTCTATCTCACCAGTATTAAGGGCTTTTAATAGCTCGTCTATTTCATTTTGAGATAAGATATCTCCCATTCGATGCACCCCCTACTGATAGAACCATTGATCAAAAACAATGGTATAGACAATATCGTCCCTTGCCTTTTCATTTGACAGCAAACGTTCATTCATCCTCTTTTTAAGTTCTGCCCTCGCCTTTTCCTTGGCATCATCCTTCATTACATCTTTGAGGGTTAATGATTGAAAATATGTACCGACAATTTCCTGAAGCATACTCTTGTTTGCTTCTATCTTTGCGGTAGTATCTTGAATATCCCTGACTTCTTTGAAATAAGATATTTCAGCACTGATAACTATTATTGGATTCTTCCCCGAATTTTCATTCTTCAGGTTGAAGGGTGTCTTTTCCTCAAACAGCTTTAACTTTACCAGTTCATCATCACTGGGTGATTCAACTATTTTCGGATTGTCTGACGCAGAATTCACAAACCCACCCTGTAAAAAAAGTATTATTATTAGTACCGCAAGGGATAAGGACAGAAATGCCACAATACCAATAAGAATAAAATAACCGCTTTTTCCTTCCAAAATCTATGCCCCCTTTATCCTTTAAGTAGATAACATAAAATGGCCGAGCTGTTATAACAAAATGCACAATAGTATTAAGAGCATAAAGTCCAATTACTGGTTATTACTGTTGAATAAAAAGATTGATCTTTTATACTGTAAAACTTTATTGACTATCTCTTCAATAGTTTCGACAACAACAAATTTCTTGCCATTTGTTGTTGAAATAATAGTATCAGGTGTTTTTTCAATGATTTCAATTAATTCACAATTAAGAACAAATTCTGTTCCATTTAACTTAGTTAATTTAATCATAATATTTTTACCTCAAAAACTCAATAGAAAAATTATATTTTTGTGAAAAAATTATGTTTTTGTGTACTTATTTTACGGTCTGGGTATACTGTTAGTTGCTACATTAGTAATAAATTCTATTAATTCTCAATCTGTCAGGTGGGATATGCCCCACCCGACAGAAGAGTTACTCAATTTAACTATCTCTTCAGATTAACCAGTTCCTGAAGCATTTCGTCAGATGTCGTAATTATTCTGCTGTTTGCCTGGAACCCTCTCTGGGTTACAATCATGTCTGTAAATTCTTTTGAAAGATCAACATTCGACATTTCAAGAGTTCCGGGATTCAACGTTCCTGTGCCGTCTGAACCGGCTTTAACACCCCGTGTAAATTCTCCGGAGTTGCTGGTGGTGATATACAAATTATCTCCCACCTTTTGCAGTCCTGCCGGGTTTTGAAATCCAGCCAGTGCAACAAGTCCCAACGGCTGTTGCTGACCGTTGCTGTATACCCCAACTATCATCCCGTCGGATCCTATATTAAAGGTAACAAGCTCTCCCGGCGGGTAACCATTCACATTTGTAGGCTTTACAGAACTGTCTGCTGCGTACATAGTGAGATTTGAAAAATCAAGCATTACATTTATATCCTCGGTTCCAATACTTGATGCGGGAGTAACAACAATGCTCGGTGTCAATTCCGGTCCTGAAACCACCTGTCCTTTTGTATTAAACTGAATACTTCCGGAGGCAGTTGCTAAGTTTATTCCCGATGCAGCAGCCACCTGCCATTCCCATGTAGTAGTTCCTCCGGAACCACCCACAGCACTGACTTTTCTGAAGTTCACACTCAATTTGTAGTCATTTCCCAATGAGTCGTATACTGTAAGCGGTACTGTGAATTGAAAACTGTCTGTTGTTCCTGAAGCACCCGAGCCCACTGCCGATCCTCCTGCGTAGACAGGCGTTGAAGCATCCAGATTGCCTGTCAGTATTGCACTGGTAGTTGCTCTGGCTGCCAGCATTTTTTTGTTTTTATTGACAGCATCCGAGAAAAGGTTAATCGGCTCCACAGGGCTCTCTGTATCAAACTCATAAGAACCGTCAGCTTTCCTTGTATAGGTCTGCCAGCCATATACATTCAAACCGCTTCCGGTTACAAGGTTCCCCAGCCTGTCTATCCCAAAATTACCGGCCCTTGTAAACATATATGTACCCGAGCTTCCACCCTTTACAATAAAGAAACCATCGCCTTCAATGGATAAATCCGTAGGATTATCGGTTCTCTGAAGACTTCCGCGGGTAGTTATCGTATCGATTGTTCCCACATCTATCCCCAGTCCTACCTGCATGGGGTTTGTACCGCCACGGCCTGTTGTTGAATCAGGAGCACCTGCACCTTGAAGCGTCTGGCTGAAAACCTCCTCAAAGGTTACCCTTCCTGATTTAAAGCCTATTGTATTTACGTTTGCTATGTTGTTTCCTATAACGTCCATTCTTGTCTGGTGTGCCCGAAGTCCGGAAACTCCGGAAAACATAGATCTCATCATACTTAAATGACCTCCTTCAGCTACGCTATAATAACTAACAACGTCATTGTCTATTCCTTCTGTCAGTCGGGAATAGGTAGCCTCCCGAAAGGGTCCGGCTACAATATATATCTGCGATTTCACGGGATGCTAAGCTAAAAACCTTGATACAATGTTATGTAAATACAGCTCCATCAATGTTTGTAAAAACATTTTCCTTAAGCTCATTGCTGTTAACCGCAGTGATTACCGTCTTGCTCCTTACATCTACTACAAATGCCATATCGTCCACAAGAACCAGTGACTCCTTAACCCCTTTTTCCCCTGCCTTTTGGACAGCCTTTGAAATCCTCTCCTTCTGGGCTTCCGAAAGATTAATATTTCTCATTTGAAGCCTCATCTGGGCGTGTTTTGAAAACTTAATCTCACTGCTTTCATTTATCTTACTCTTTAAGATTTCATCAAAGCTTCCCTTTCCGGCATTATCAGGCTTGTTGATTGTGGGAGCTTCCTGCCTGTTGACAACCTTTTGGACATTTGCATAGAAATTATTATTTACTATCATTCTTCCACCTCACGTACCTGTTCCTTAATGTTGTAGATACTCTCTACCGGAACATACACTTCGTCTAAAACCCCGGTTATTTTTCCGTCAGGTGCTATGGTAAAGTCTCTCAAAACTCCGGTCACCGGAACTTTGGTTCCGTTTCCGAGTTCATCGGTTATTATCAGGGAAATCTCATGATCCTTGCTTTCGGTCAGGTATGTATTCCAAAACTCAGGATCTTTTGAAGAAGTACCGGTGGCAGCAGTAGATATATTTACTTTGACACCATCCATTACAGCGTAATTTTCATACCTGCCTTTTTCAATTTCCCTTACAACTCCATTTACTCCAATAATTTCACCGGTATTAGGATTATATACACAGCCTTTAGCTTCATAACCGATGATTCCTGTATACTGGGATATATTTGAATTGTTAAATACACCCGAATCCTCTGAAACGCCTATGACCTTTTCTACCGGAACATCTCTGCCTCCGACAACCACATAGGTTTTACTGCCTTCCATCTTAACACTATCAACCATACCCTCAATGGTCTCTGTCTCAAAAGTACTTTCATTGACCATGGTTGCAGTTATATACTTACCTATCATGCCAAAGGCCTTTGTCGCCGAAAAGCTGGTGTTAAGATTCTGCATCTGCTCTAAGGCACTAAACTGAGCCATCTGAGCTATAAATTCCTTATCCTCTACCGGGTTTAAAGGGTCCTGATACCGAAGCTGCGTTACCAGAAGGTTTAAAAACTCATCCTTACCCAGTTCTCCAACCTTTCTCTGTCCTGACTTATTCTCTGTGCTCTTGACAATTTCCTCAATGGTCTTTTGCCGGCTAATACCATCCACAGCCATTAGAACTCCTCCTTGCTATGCCGTTAGGTTAATTCTGCTGGTCCCATCATCATAATAACTATTTCCTGAGTTCATTTGCTCCAGGCTTTCAACATCGACCATGCCTATAGCCGGAAGTTTATCCTTTACGCCACTCTTAACGTGACTGCCATGCTGCATGTTTTCGCCATTACCCCCGCGTTCCCTGTTGCCGCCTACAAAAACACTGAACTCCTGAACCGAAAAGCCCTGCTTTTCCAAAGACTCCTTCAGCAAATTCATGTTTGACTCCAAAGCAGCCTTAACCTGTTCATTTTCTGCAATAAATTTAGCAACTACAATTCCTCTTTCCGTAGCAATCTTTAATGCCAGCTTACCCAAGTGATCAGGCTTTAAATCGATAACCATTTCGCTCTTATCGCCACTTAGAAGCACCTTGGCCTTTTCAACTACTTGTGTAAAAATTTCTATTCTTGTAACAGGTGTCTTGCTCTGTATCGTCTGTGATATCCCTGCTTCCTGAACCGGTTTTTGGTTTACATTGAAAGACAAGGCTACGAACTCGTTGCCACCATCATCCTTAATTTTCGATACAAAGCCCTGGTTGTCTTTTAAGTCCATAGTCTCAATGCTGTCCTTTCGGTCCTTTAAATCAGAATCCTCGGATTCATCGGAAGAATTTTCCGACTCATCCTCTACCGGCAAATTTTCTTCCTTTACAGCAATTTGTATAGAAGCAGTATCTACCGGTTCTATACTTTGTTTAAGAACATTCTGAACTTTACCGGAAATCTGGCTTATCAATTTGTCGGGCTGTTGATGGACCATTTCTTTGAGTCTGTTCAATGCCTGGACTATCTTATCGCCTGGTTCTCCGGCCTCCTCAATCACTTCAATGTCGACTCCTTCCAATTCAATCCAATCTTCTTTATCCGTAGTCATTTCAGGTTTTTGAACAAGATTGGAAAAAATCTGAAGTTCATCAAAAGAGTGTTTAATCTCCTTCTGCACCAGAGGCAAAATTTTAGACAAGGTCCTTTGCTGATCCGAACTCAGTCCGATGTAGTCAGAAATTCTTTGTGCTATTGCTTCGATATTGGCACTGTCCATTATCTCACAGGGATTGATGTTCAATGCAGCCATAAGGGTATCAAGTTCATTCCCGGTTATTCCAAGAGTCATTGCTAAAGTCTCTTTCAGCACCTTCTCTTTTAGAACCTTCTCTTTCAGCCCGCCGTCTTCGCTGTGGTCTTCAATCTTATTTTTGTCATATTCCGTGCCGGTCTCTTCTTTGCCCGCAGCCTTGTTATTACCAAAGTGCCGTTGACTTTTTGTTATGGCCTCATTAAAGCTCTTTACCTGACCGGGTACTTCTTTCCCGACTATCGGTTTCTCACTTTTTGCCGCAGTATAAGCCCTTTCGCTTTTCTGCTTGGAATATGTCCTATTAACGGAAGAGCTTAAAATGTCCTTAAAATCCGCAAAATTAAAGTCACTGCTGTCTCTCTTTGTTTGAGAATTCCCCTGCTGTCCCACTATAGTCGAAACAAGCGGTAAAACAGTGTTGCTATTGATCAATGTTTTCACCTCCTTTCAATCCGAATTCCTTTGAAAGTATATCAGTAACCTGAGCTGCAAACTTTTCATCCATTTCAGCAATAATCTGAGCCGCTGCATCCCTTTTCATGCTCTTTAGTACATTAACCACCAACTCTATCTTCGAACTGCCAAGCTCTTCAAAAATCGCAGCAGCATCACCTGCATCCATCTTTTCATATATCTGTGCAAACTGCTTTGCCTGTTCATCTTCCTTCTGTTCCCCGAGTATCTTTGCATACAAGCTTTGAGCAGTATCTTTGTCCATCTTTTCAAAAAATTCTCTAAATCCTTCCTTGTCTTCTTTTGCCAATAGATCTTGTATTTTGCTAATTTCTTCTTTCAGTCTGGTATTTTCCGCTTCCATGTCCTTCTTCAGTTTTTCCTTTTCCTCTGTCAATTCATCTATTCTTTCCATAAAATCATCTTTACTTAGTTGAATCTTTTTCAATTCATCCAATTCTTTTTTTGTTTTCTCCAGTTCGGATGACAACTCAGAATTTTTTCTCCTGAACTCCTTATACTTATTCTCCAGTTCTTTACCGCTGAGGTTTTCCGGAGCAAGGGGATCATAATCTTCCGGCGGTGCAGGTAAAGCATGCCTTAGCACAGGTATTCCCTTTATCTGATTCCTGTACTTATCGGCGAATCCATTGGCATTGCTTCGAATAATAATCCAGAAAACACTTGTAACAACACCGGCTATAACCACCAGTGATGCTAACAGAATAAGCAATCCGAACAAAATACCGTTCTTTTTTTTCGCCTTCCGTGCTGTTATGCTTCCCGCAATTTCGGGGCTTATTTTGCTTTCGTTTTCTTTTGTCATTTCTTATCTCCCGAATAGATTATTTAATACTCTCCAAGTCCGTCATGAACTATATTAAAGCTTACAATTTCATCATTAAGTTTCTGTTCTTCCTTTAACTGTTCTTTCATATACTCTTCATGCTTTTTTTCCTTCAGCTTATCGAACATTTTTTTCTCCTGCATGGCCTTAATCAGCTTTTCTCTATATTTATCGACATTATTCCGTGCTATTATTACATTGTCTTGCTGCACCCTTACTCTGTCATTCAAATAGGAAATATATGTACTGTATTCCCGAAGCTTAGCCACGGTTACACTCTTTTCGTACATTTGATTTACATTGAAAATATATACTTCTCTTTCCTCGATAAGCCCATTTAGTATTCTTTTTTGTCTCTCCATCTCCTGAATTGCTCTGCCCAGTTCATTCTTGATACTTTGCTCCATCTGTGTCTTTAAATCTAACAAGGATTGCATCCTGAAAACAAATTTCCCCACAGTCATCACCCGTCCTGTTCATATCGGCTGGCACAGTGTTTTTACCGTTACATTTTTACGGTCTTTGGGATTTTATAAAATAAACCGTATATCAAACCAGAATGTCTTTGAGTATGCTTAACGTCTCATCAAAAGTATACTTGTCGGAAACCCCCTGCTCGATGAATGACTGTATTCTGTCAATAACACTGATGGCATAATCTATTTTTTCATTGCTTCCCTTTACATAGGCACCTACGTTTATAAGATCCTCCGCATCCCGGTATATTGCCATAGCCTTCTTAATCTCTTTTGCAATATCCATGTGCTCTTTTGTTACCACATCGGGCATAACCCTGCTCACGCTTGCCAGAACATCAACTGCCGGATACTGGTTTCTGTTGGCCAACGCCCTGGACAGTACGATATGTCCATCCAGTATTCCCCTTGCAGTATCGGTTACTGGTTCGGTAAGGTCATCACCATCAACCAGCACGGTATACAGCCCTGTAATTGAACCTGAACCGGAATTGCCCGATCTCTCCAATAGCTTCGGTAAAACAGCAAAGACCGAAGGTGTATATCCTCTTGAAACCGGAGGCTCTCCGATTGCCAGTCCCACTTCTCTCTGAGCCATGGCAAACCTGGTAAGCGAATCCATCAAAAGAAGCACATCCTTACCCCGGTCTCTGAAGTACTCTGCTATGGAAGTAGCCAGCAATGCACCCTTAAGCCTTACAAGTGCGGGTTGGTCCGAGGTTGCAACCACAACTACAGACCTTTTTAGTCCCTCCTCCTTAAGGTCCTTCTCAATAAATTCCCTGACTTCCCTTCCTCTTTCTCCTATAAGGGCTATTACGTTTATATCTGCTTTTGTATTCCTGGCTATCATACCTATCAGTGTGCTCTTACCCACACCGCTTCCTGCAAAAATTCCTACTCTCTGACCCTTTCCTACGGTCAGGAGACCGTCAATACATTTAACGCCCAACGGCAATGGGTCCTTGATTCGGTTTCTTTCCAACGGCTCCGGTGGAGCATTGTCAACGGGATATGTACACTCATAAGTTATTTCTCCCTTTCCGTCTATCGGGTTTCCCATGCCGTCAATCACCCTGCCCATAAGATCGCTGCCAACACCAATTGACAGATACTCACCCGATGCAACAACCTTGCTTCCCGGCCCTATTCCGCTCATATTGCCCAAAGGCATCAAAAGCACCTTGTTGTCCTTGAACCCAACTACCTCTGCGGCTATTTTTTTATTCTCCCTTAAAGCATTGATCCTGCATATTTCTCCAATATTGACCTCAGGCCCGTTTGATTCAATTGTCAGACCCACCACCTTGGTTACCTTTCCTATATACTCAATTAGGTTTGTTTTTTCCAGTATATCCTGATATTTTGTTAAGTTTACAACAGCCATAAAGCCTCCATATCCTGATACTTAGGTTTATAACTACTTATTCAAAACCTTTTCAAAGGACTCTTCAATCTTCTTTATTTTTGTATTCACTCCTGAGTCCACGCTCCCATATGCGGTCTCCAATATCAAGTTTCCAGGCTTTAAGGACTTATCCTCAATAATTTCAAGCCCGTCTAATCCTTCCGTCATCGAAAGAATCATGTCCTTGTTTTCCTCTATAAATTCATAGTCCTTTGAAGAAACCTTTAACGCTATATTTTCCCGATTTGAACATTTCTCGAAGGCCTGCCTCACCAGATTCAGCAAATACCCTTGGTTAAGACTTATTTCATCATCTATTACCTTCCTGCTGACACCTAATATAACATCTACGGCATCCTTTTCAATTCCCTCGAGCACTTCCTTATATTCCTTTAAAGCATTTTCCTTAACCTTCTCTGCCTCCCTAAGCAGATCATCATATTGTTTTTTGGCTTCCTCATAACCGTCTTGATAGCCTTTTTGTCTAGCTTCTTCCTCTATCAAGGACTTCAACTCTTCCGCTTTTTTTCTTGCATTCTCAATTATTCTATCCGCTTCGAGTTCTGCTTCCTTTATTATGGATTCAGCCTCAAGTCTGGTCTTTTCAAGAACCTCCTGTGCATCTTCGATCTTGTTTTTGACAGTTTCAAAATCAGGTCCGATATGTACTGCATTCGTCCTTTTGATATTCTGATAGTTCAGAGGTACTCTTATTTGCACCGGTATTCCCATATTAATCTGATTGCTTTTAAATATCCTGTTATACAATTATTTCATCTCCTCCGCCTCTGGAGATTACTATCTCTCCTGTTTCTTCAAGCTTTCTGATGATATTCACGATCTTCTGTTGTGCCTCATCAACATCCTTGACCCTCACAGGACCCATATATTCCATATCCTCCTTCATCATCTCAACAAGACGCTTGGACATATTGGAGAATATCTTGCTTTGAACCTCTTCCGAAGTACCTTTGAGAGCAATTGCAAGTTGATTGTTGTCAACTTCACGCAGAAATCTTTGAATAAAACGGTTGTCCATGGTAAGAATATCTTCGAATACAAACATTCTTTTCTTAATCTCTTCCGCAAGATCGGTGTCTTCAATTTCAAGGGTTTCCATAATATATTTTTCAGTTCCCCTGTCAACACTGTTTAGAATATCCACTATTGCCTGAACACCACCCGCAGTGGTAAAGTCTCCTGTAACAAGGGAAGAAAGCTTTTTCTCAAGGACCCTCTCAACCTCCTTGATTACTTCAGGGGTTGTCCTGTCCATTGTTGCTATTCTTCTTGCAACATCAGCCTGTTTTTCCTGTGGCAGTGCGGACAATACAACTGAAGATTGTTGAGGTTTCAAATATGCCAGAATCAAGGCTATTGTCTGAGGATGCTCATTCTGGATAAAATTCAATAGTTGTGAAGGATCGGTCTTTCTCACAAAATCAAAAGGTTTTACCTGAAGAGAAACAGTGAGCTTATTCAAGACATCCAAAGCTTTTTGCGTTCCTAAAGCCTTCTCCAGTATTTCCTTGGCATAATTTATACCACCCTCCGCAATATAATCCTGTGCCAAGCATATCTGGTAGAATTCCTCCAAAACCTTTTCCTTTTCCTCCGGAGTCACTGCTCTAATATTGGCAATTTCAAGGGTAAGCTGCTCTATTTCTTCCTCCTTAAGATGTTTAAAAATCGACGCGGATTTCTCAGGTCCAAGAGCAATCAACAGCATTGCCGCTTTCTCTTTCCCGGATAATTCCATTTTGGCAGATGCAACTCGAGCCACATTAATACCCCCTAAGTTTTTATTCCCAGTCCTCTGATAACCAGTTTCTTAGAAGCTGTGCAACAGACTCGGGCTTTTCTCTTACAAATTTTTCAATCTGCTTCTTGATTTCCGAACGTTCCTCAAAAGTAATTTCAGGAACAGTATCTCTTATTTCATTGTCAATAGCTATTGCTCCATTTGCTGCAGCCAACTGAGGTTCCAGTTCTGATTGCTGATTCCCTTTTCTGGGTATAACAGCAATCATAAGTGCAACTATTAAGAGAATCATCAATATAAAGAAACCATAGTTATCGAGAAACTCTTTAATTCTTTCCCATGCTGAAACAACATCTTCTTCTGCCGGAGCCAGTTTTTGCTTGTCGACAGATATCCTTGAAACAGGTATTCCCGTTGCAGTGCTAATACTCTGTTTAAACTGGTCGATAAATTCCTGTGTCAGTCTGCTGTCATCAGGAACTCTGTCCCCATACCATAATGCCACTGTCATAGATGATTCATCAAAATTTACTGTTCCAATGGCTTTCTCCTGTGCAGTCATAGTCTCGGTAAATATTCTGTTAATTATTTCTGAATTTTTATTATAAGAAGAATTATTTCCCCCATCTATGGGATAACCCGGAACCTGCCCTGTTCCCGGGTTTGAATCCATCCCTGGTGCCTCTCCGCCATAACCATTCTCCAGTTCTTCTTTATGCTTTTCCTGACTTGCTACAGCCTCATCCAGTCCGGTAGGCTTCTCAATCTCTTTCCTGTTTGTTGTAACCCTGTCCAGGTCAAGGACCGGATTTACAGCCACACTTATAAAATCATAACTGTCCGAACGACCCGAGTAAAGCTTTTTTATGTTTTTCTCAAGCTCTTCCTTAATTCGAAGCTTAAGCTTGTATTGACTTGATGGAATACTCATTCCGTCGCTTAAGTCCTGATTCAATATATTAAAGTTGTTGTCTACTACCGTAACATTTTTCGGGTCCAAACCCTCTATGGACGATGCAACTACTCTGACAATCCCTTCTACCTGCTCTGGAGTTATTTCCCCTTTGGGCTTTATTCTTACGGATGCCTTGGCCTCTTCCTCATTTTCAATAAAGAACATGGTATCATCCGGTATTGTGAGCTCCACATCGGCATCCTTAATATTATCAAACATCTTCAGCTTGGCAATAAGACTGTTTTTCTTGAAATTATGCCAGAGTTGCTTTTTGTCGCTCTCCGTTGTGCTTACATTTATTAAACTCCAAGCGTCTTCGAAGGTCATTCCCTTCTCAGTTAAACCTGCCGAGGCCAATGCAAATTCTGCTTTATTCTTTTCTTTTGAATCTACAAGGATTTGTCCCTTATCACCCGGTTTATAATTAATTTTCTTTTCCTGCAAGGTCTTTTCTATTTCAGAAAGATTTTCTGAGTCTTCAATGGTCATAAGCGGAACATATGTAGTTCTGGTAAGCATTATTATACCTATTGTAAGTGTA
>DAOOJC010000004.1:0-15232 GCA_035384905.1 Acetivibrio sp.
ATACTGCTAAAACCCTTTGGTTTCAAGGGTTACAGCATTTTACAAACAACTAAATAAATTTTATATGGGGGAAAGAATTATATGAGAAAAGGAAAAAAATTATGTTTACTTGTTGCTGTACTAATGGTTATTTCCGTGATTTGTTTTTCGACAAACACCGAACCGACGGCCGCTTCTGTTGACAGTAACAATGACGACTGGTTGCACTGCAGGGGCAACAAGATTTACGACATGTACGGAAACGAAGTGTGGCTTACAGGAGCCAACTGGTTTGGCTTCAACTGCAGTGAAAACTGCTTCCACGGTGCCTGGTATGATGTTAAAGGCATCCTGACCAACATAGCCGACAGGGGTATTGGATTTTTAAGAATACCCATCTCCACCGAACTGCTTAACAGCTGGATGATTGGCAAACCGAATAAGGTATCCAGTGTAACAGCCAGCAATAATCCGCCATATCATTGTGTAAACCCTGATTTTTATGACCCTGAGACCGACGATGTAAAAAACAGTATGGAAATATTTGATATTATAATGGGTTTCTGCAAAGAATTAGGTATTAAGGTAATGATTGATGTACATAGCCCGGATGCCAATAATTCAGGACACATGTATGAACTGTGGTATGGCAAAGAAGGAAGTACATGCGGAGTTGTTACTACAAAAATGTGGATAGATACTTTAGTCTGGTTGGCTGACAAATACAAAGATGATGACACCATATTAGCCTTTGATCTTCAAAATGAGCCGCACGGTAAGCGTGGATATTCGGCTGAAATGCCTCCTTTGCTTGCAAAATGGGACAATTCCACCGACGAAAACAACTGGAAATACGCTGCAGAAAAGTGTGCAAAGGCAATCCTTGCTGCAAACCCAAATCTGTTGATAATGATAGAGGGTATAGAACAATATCCCAAAACTGAATTAGGTTATACCTTTGAGACCCCCGATGTATGGGGAGCAACCGGTGATGCATCTCCGTGGCATGGTGCATGGTGGGGAGGTAATTTAAGAGGCGTTAAAGATTATCCTATTGATTTAGGATCTTTAAACAGTCAGATTGTGTATTCTCCTCATGATTACGGTCCGTCAGTATATGAACAGCCGTGGTTCCAAAAGAATTTTACAACTCAAACTTTATTGGATGATTACTGGTATGATACCTGGGCATATATTAATGATCAGGGAATCGCACCACTCCTTATAGGTGAGTGGGGAGGACATATGGACGGCGGTAGAAACCAGAAATGGATGACTCTTCTGAGAGATTACATGATTGAAAACCGTATACACCACACATTCTGGTGCATAAATCCGAATTCAGGAGATACCGGAGGATTAGTAGGTAATGACTGGAAAACTTGGGATGAATCAAAATACGGATTATTAAAACCAGCGTTATGGCAATCCGGTGGCAGGTTCATAGGGCTTGATCACCAAATACCCCTTGGGAGTAACGGAATGTCATTGGGTGAGTATTATGGCTCATCTACACCTACTGCAAAGCCCACACCTACTACAAAACCTACACCTACTACAAAACCTACACCTACTACAAAACCTACACCTACACCTACACAATCGACAGAATCACCGAATCCAAGCCCAACAACTGCTATATCTACTAGTTTTGGTGATATAAATAGTGACGGTTCCATTGACTCTTCCGATTTAACGCTGTTAAAAAGAATTCTGTTAAAGAAAAATCCGTCCGGGGTAGACTTAGGGGCAGCTGATGTAAATGATGACGGTACTTTGGATTCAACAGATCTAACAATTCTAAAAAGATATTTATTGAAAAAGATTACTGTACTTCCTTATAAATAAAGCAAGCTGTAATTAGAATATTATTAAATCGATTAAAAGCGATGGGGGCATCAGGCCTCCATCGCTTTTTGGTATGCATTAAACCCTCCAAGGCATTTATTTTGTACTTACTGTTGACGGGTGTAAAAGGTTACCTTGAATACTCCTGCAGTCTCAGAGCAAGCATGGTGTTTCTATCAATGCTTTTAGAATTTCTTATACAATATCCCAGTGCATTTTTTGTACCGATAAGAACAATTACCTTTTTCGCCCTGGTCACACATGTATACAACAGGTTTCTCTGAAGCATCATGTAATGCTGCATCGTAAAAGGTGCTACTACAATGCTGTACTCGCTTCCCTGACTTTTATGTACTGTAACGGCATAAGCCAGAGTTACCTCATCCATTTCCGTAACATCATACTCCACCACATTGTCGTCAAACTTTATGCATATAACCTTTTCCTCATTGTCTATAAGAGTTATCCGGCCTATGTCACCGTTGAATACGTTTTTGTCATAATTGTTCTTTATCTGCATAACTTTATCATTGACTTTGTAAGTTATACCACCATACCTGACAGAAATATCGGAAGGATTCAGAGCATCCTGAAGAACAGCATTTAAATTATATGCACCCACAGCTCCTTTGAGCATTGGACATAGAACCTGAATATCGTTCACTGGATCCACTCCATAGTATTTGGGTAGACGCTCTTTGCATAACTGACGTATAAGTCCCACAATTTTCTCCGGATCTTCCTCTTCAATAAAGAAAAAATCACTGTTCTTTCCGCCCTTTAGTGCGGGAAACTCTCCACGATTTATTCTATGTGCATTCATGATGATTGCACTCCCCTGCGCTTGACGGAAAATTCTGTTAAGTCTCACAACAGTAACTGCACCGGAGTCAATGACTTCTTTTAAAACATTTCCTGCCCCCACTGAAGGAAGCTGGTCTACGTCTCCCACCAGAATCACCACGGTATCGTTGGAAACTGCTTTCAAAAGATTATACATAAGAACAATGTCAATCATAGAAGTCTCATCAATTATCAGAACATCACAGTACAAGGGATTTTCCTCATTATTTTTATATCCCTCCAGCGGGCTGTATTTCAATAACCGATGCACAGTCTGTGCACTCATGCCGGTAGCCTCAGACAACCTCTTTGCTGCCCTTCCGGTAGGTGCAGCAAGAAATACATTAGCCTTAAGGCTTTCAAAAGCTTTTATAATAGCCATGGTTGTTGTAGTCTTTCCCGTGCCCGGTCCTCCTGTTAGAACCATGAACTTTGAAGTAATGGCTTTTTCAATAGCCTCAACCTGCACATCATCATATTCGATTCCGCATTCCTTCCGAACTCTTTGAATTACTTCACCCAGGTTACAAGAACAGTATTTACTTTTTGTCATAACAATCTCCATTATCCTTCTTGCTACCCCTGTCTCGCTGTAATAAAAGGGCGGAAGATACAAGGCATCATCATACTCCATAATTATGGATTTTTCCTCAAGCATGCTCCGAATAGCCGATTCAACATCCCCTTCCCCCATCTCAAGCATTTCCGAGGACCTCTTTATAAGCTCATCCCTTCTTGCAAAACAATGACCTTCATTGGCAAACTCATTAAGCACATATATTATTCCTGCCCTTAACCGCTGATAGGATTCTCTGTCATACCCCATACTTTGAGCTATCCTGTCGGCAGTCTTAAATCCTATTCCCCAGATGTCATCCGCCAACCTATAGGGATTGTCCTTTACAGTTTCTATGCTGTCGCTCCCGTAAGTTTTATATATTTTTACGGCATATGCGGTAGACACACCGTTGGACTGCAAAAAAAGCATGACATTTTTTATTTCCTTCTGTTCCTGCCATGCTTTTTTTATCATTTCAACCCTTTTCGGTCCAATTCCGTCAACTTCACTCAACCTATCCGGTTCCTCTTCAATAACCCTTATAGTGTCTTCCCCGAAAGACTTAACTATCCTTTTTGCGTTTACAGGCCCAATCCCTTTAATAAGACCGCTTCCCAGGTATTTCTCCATACCGGCAATAGTAGCAGGCATGGTCTCTTTATAGCTGTGCACACAAAACTGTTTTCCATATTTGGCATCGTTTTTCCACTCGCCTTTGAGGTTTACCACGGTTCCGACATTGACGGATGCCATGTTACCCACGACTGTCACAAGCTCGGAAAATCCCCTGGATTTTATTTTTATTACGCAAAAACCATTCTCTTCATTTATAAAGGTTATTCTCTCCACTACTCCACTCAAATACTCCATAAGCCATTACCCGACCAATAGTTTATTGTATTTACCGCTATTTAAACTGGTTCAAAAAAAGCAGTATATACTCAAAGCATTGGTTTGTATCCCCGATGATTTCATTTCCGCTTTTGCGTATGACGTAATTGTTTGTTGCATTTCCGAACAAAAGGTAGTTTTTGTCTTCCTGCAAAATGTCCTTATGCTCAAAATATTTTATTTCAAAACTATCAAAGTCCTGCTGTGGGAACCTCACAGAATATAACCTCACCCATTGCAGTTCAGTGAACTTTTGTTTTTTGAGATAATCCACCATCTGGTCATACAACTTTATCGAACCGTTAACCTTATTGTTGGAAACCTTATTGTTATCTTCCCCGGATGAATTTGCTTCATCCGTGCCAACTTCATTTTGAAGCCTTGACAGAATATTCTCAAGAATTTCCTTCTGTTTTGTTATCTCAAGCCATAAAAGCCCGTTATGTTCCGACAATTCGTCAAACCTCTGCTTTGATATTCGCCCTGCTGCCTTAAGATATTTGCCCAAAGAATCAATCATAATCTCAATCATTTCTTTATCATTAAACTCAAACACTACGTTCACCCTTTATCGATAAATTTAAATTAAATTTATATATATAATATATCAAATTTTTTCCGTCAAAACAAACATAACCTTAAGGTACATATTATTTAAGTGCGAAAATGTGAAAGAAACCTAAGTTTTTGGAACATTTTTCTTAAAAGTTATTTAATGTATCCATAACTTTTTATTGCATTTAATTTTCAAATGCTTTATGATATAATCAAACATATGTTAAGAACGAGGCAAAAAATTTACCCGCCTGTATTTTGGTCCGCGGGTGCCGGTTTGTTTTCAGCATATCTCCCGCCTCGTTGAAACGCTTATGGGCAGTAAATTTTCCGCAGCCGGAGAATTTCATTTTAAAACCTATAAGTTACAAGTATTCTGCTTATGGAGGATCTGTATATGCAAATATTAAGTTACAAGCTCAATGCCTATATTCCTTTCGATAAAGACAGTATTGAGAAGTTTCTGTTCGTGTGCGAAGATGTGATAAACAACATGACATCGGATGAAAAGACTGTTTTTAAGCTCAAAAGTGCCACTCATGAACTACTCATTAATTCTCTTGAGCATGGATACAAAAAAAGTGCCGGTGAAGTCTGCTTTAGCATGAGCAGGAAGGGAAATATGATACAACTTGAAATGTCGGATGAAGGAACTGGTTTCGATGCATCAATATTGGATATTGAAGAGCAGAACATGAATCCGGAAACATTAAGAGACAGGGGTTGGGGACTATTAATAATAAAAAAGCTCTGTGACAGCATTCAAATATCACCTAACACCCCCAGAGGTACAAAAGTAACCGTATCAATAAATAACTAGTCCGATGGAAGCTGAATTTTTATAAAGCTGTATTGTCCTGTCACCCGGTCCCTTTCACTGTAATTGAAAAGGATTACAGTATCCTTCTTTGGCAACGTTCCGTCATTTTCGGTGATATCATACGTGAAGAGCTCAAAATGAACCTTGTTGTATACTTTTTTAGGCGGTTCGCCACAGAATTGCGGAAGAAACATAGCTATATTATCCCCAGATTTCAGAAACTCAAAGCATTTTGTCTTAAAGCTGTCCTTGTAAGTGCGTTCTATTCCTAAAGGAAGATTATTGGTATTGTCAGAAACTAAAAAATCAAATTTTAACAGCTCGTTGAGAACTGTCAAATCGATTTTCTTATTGGATTCCCCAATAAACTTTATGAGTAACGTATATAGCTCTCTGCTTGAAATTGACCGTTCAAAGCAGCCTTCATTCAAATAAAAAAATGAAAGCTCCTCATAAAATTCAAAGGGTGAATAAAAAAATCCGTTGATTATGTATTTAAGTGATTTATTAAACCTGCCCGAGTTATAATACCGTTCCAAAACCTCCTCTATTCTTTTGAGTTTAACAATTTCCTCAAAGCTTAGGAACTCATTGCCCAAAACCTCATAAGGAGGATATTCCCGATATTTATATCCATATTTGCGGTATTCCTCCCTTATGGCAGAACCCTTCAGCATCTTTAAAAAACCCAACTGCAGTTGGTGGGGATATAGGTTATAGGCATCATTAAAAGAGTCCTTGAATGAAGAATAGTCCTCCAAAGGAAGGCCGGCGATAAGATCCACATGAACATGTATGTTTTCCAGTTCCATAAGCCGTTTTACATAGTATAACACTTTATTAATATTCGTTTTCCTTTTTACAGCCTCAAGGGAGGCTTCATTGGTTGATTGTATACCGATTTCGAGCTGAATCAATCCCTTTGGTGCCCTGGACAATATTTCAATTGTCTCTTCATCAAACAGGTCAGCTGCCGCTTCAAAGTGGAAAACCGTATTCCCGGCATTATCAATAATAAACTCAAATATAGCCTTCACTCTTTCCCTGTTACAGTTAAACGTTCTGTCTACAAACTTTACCAGTTTAACCCCCGCTGTCAACAAAAAACGAAGATCCGACTTAACCCTGTCCATAGAAAAATACCGTACTCCTTCAAAGGTTGAAGAAATACAATATGAACAGGAAAACGGGCATCCCCTTGAGGATTCAAAATAAACAATTCTGTTTCCGACACAAAAGAGCATTTCTTCGTCATATGGAGAAGGAATCAAATCAAGATCATTCTCGAGAGGAAAATAATTCGAAACGGTTATTCTCCCATCTTCTCTAAAGCTTAAGCCTTTAATGCCAGAAAGCTCCTGATTCCTTCCGTTCAAAAAACTAAGTAAAGCATTAAAAGCACTTTCGCCTTCACCGGATATGACAAAGTCCACAAACGGATGCAACTTCAAAACTTGTTCGGAATCGTATGAAACCTCGGGGCCGCCAAGTACTATTTTTATAGCCGGTAATACTTTCTTCAGGTTTTCAGCCACTCTAAGAACAAAGGTTATATTCCAGATATAGCAAGAAAAAGCAGCAACATCACAGTCTTCAGCATATATACGCGACAGAACGGAATCCGGGTCGTCATTTATGGTAAATTCCATTACCTTTATCGTCCCGCAGTTATTCTTACAGGATGCTTTAAGGTACCATGGTGCCAGTGATGAATGTATATATTTAGAGTTTACAGCAACAATTATTGTCTTCATATGTAAATAAAATCTCCTTAAAATTATACGCTAAGTTATTATAGCAAACCTGGCTATAAACATTCAAGGATAAGTTCATCAGGTGCATAATTGATAAATGCGAATAAAAAAACTTAAATTTCCGGAATATTTTCCTTCGCATTTTACCCAACAACAGTGAGTATATAAAACAAAGATGAAGAAAATATACCTTCACTGTCGAACCAGTTTAAACCACACATTCATAACATCTCCAAAATAATGGCGGTATGTTTTTGCCGGCACACTTTCCGCAGTTTTAATCCCTGCCTGGGCATACAGCTTACCCTCAACATAGAAACTAATCGTACCAACTTCCACACCCATATGGACAGGTGAGCTAACAGGGTTATTGAGTGTTATCTCGGTTTTCAATGCCTCCTTTTCTTTTTCGCTCAAAGGTATTTTAATTCCTTCAATGGACACTACTGAAACATTATTTTTCAAACCTCTTTTTACATCAACCTCCCCAAGCTTCTGATTGGGTTTTACAAGCTCATAGGGCTTATAATTGCTAAATGCGTAATCCAAAATTTTTTTGCTGCTTTCTGCCCTTTTAGCCCGGCTGGAACAAAACAAAACAACAGAAATTAATCTAAAACCGTCCCTTTTTGCCGATGTCACAAGACACCTTCCGGCCTTTCCAGTATAACCGGTCTTTACTCCATCCGCACCGGGATATAGTGAAAGCATCTCATTTGTTGAATACAAGTTCCTGTTGCCAATTGATATGTTCTGTGTACTCACAATCTTTGAAAAAACAGGATTTTTAAGTGCATATTGAGTAAGAACCGCCAGTTCATAGGCAGTAGAATAGTGACCGTCTGCATCAAGCCCATGGGGAGTCTTAAAGGACGTATTCGTAAGCCCCAGTTCCTTTGCCTTGTCATTCATCATTTTAACAAAGTTTTCAACAGTCCCTCCAATATGTTCGGCAACAGCCAAAGCTGCATCATTTCCTGACTTTAGCATCATGCCATACATAAGCTCCCTTAATGTCAGTTCTTCCCCTTCCCGAAGCTTAATTGTCGAACCCCAAATGCTCGAGGCCCTCTTGCTAACCTTTACCGTGTCATCAAGATTGCCGTTCTCTAATGCCACAATAGCAGTCATAATCTTGGTGGTACTGGCTATAGCCCTTCTGGAATATGCATTCTTCTCATACAAAACCCTTCCGCTATCGGCATCAATTACTATTGCCGCACCGGCTTCTATTTGCGGCAGATCGGTACCTACACAACTGCTGACTTCAGTAGTATATAACCGGGTAAGAGGTTCTTCTTCAATCAAGTCATCAGCATACATTTCTTGACTTATGTCCAGTACAAAATTTAAACAGAGTAAAAAAGCTAAAATTCTAATAATTATTCTTTTTCTCAAATATATCACATCCTAAGTAAATATTATTCTATGCTTTAAGTGTTTAGTTTAAAGTTTATTTGGGTAAGTATATAATATTCAATTATATTTTTATAGTACATATACTGTAAAATCACCCAATATGTGTTCTGTATTCACATTCTATACATAGATGTAATGGTATAAATATATGAATTACCGCCTATGTTTATAAATATTTTTTATTAAAAAACCGCTAATAAATACGAGGGGGATGATATATGATTGATCAAACCATTTACGAAGATCAATATATTAAAATATTCACACGATCAAGAGACGTAATGATTGAATCATTTAAGCCTGGATTATCATTGGACAAAGTTCACAAAATAATATCCTCGCATCCACAAATTCAAATAACCAGTTTTAATTGTATTAAGCACGCTCTAATCAACGCACCAACATCCCCTAGTAAATTTGGCGAGTTGAAGGAAAAAATTATTATATCCGTTTCCCATGATGGATTAAAGGCTACTGTCATCTTTAATTGCTCAAAAGATGAATTGGATTTTAAAAATCGCGAAATACTTGTAAAAGAATCCTATAGCAAGTTAAAAGAAAAGCAGATAATGTATGGAATCAAAAAAGAACTCTTTTTCAGTGATTTAGAAAGCGGTAAGGAATACATTATTGCAGAAGGAACACCAAGTGTAAACGGGAAAGACTGTGTAATCAGAATGTACAATCTTGAAGAACCCAAACCTCAGATAAGGGAAGACGGAAAGGTAGATTATTACGATTTGAAGTTAATAAACAAGGTTAAGGCCGGGGAATGGCTCGGAGAACGAATTAACGCTACTGAAGGTATTCCCGGGCATTCAGTACATGGCACTCCAATAAAACCGTCAAAAGGCAAAAACTATCCGTTGCTGTATGATAGAAATACTGTTTATGAAGTGGCAATGGACGATAAAGTTGTTTTATATGCAAAAATAGGGGGAGCAGTGAACTATTCCGGCGGCAAAATAATGGTATCAAACTATCTTGAAATTGACGGTGACGTAGATTTTAAAACCGGAAATATTAGTTTTGACGGATATGTATCCATAAAAGGAACGGTTATCGACGGTTTCTCGGTGGAAGCCACCAAGGATATTGAAATAAATGGAGATTTAGGTCTTGGAAACGTAAAATCAATAAAGAGCTACGAGGGGAATATTTACATTAAGGGTGGCATTGCATCAAAGGATGTAGCTGAAATCTATGCCGGTAAAAATGTCTTTGCAAGATTTGTGGATAATGTGCGGTTGTTCTGCGGAGGTATTGCCCATATCGGTTTTTACTGTATAAACAGCACAATCTATGCAAAAGAAGTGTTTTTGGAATCTTCAAGGGGAAACATAATCGGAGGAAAAATAAATGCAGAAGTAAAGGTTACCACAGCAATTTTAGGATCCTCACTCGAAAAGAAGACTGAAGTAATAGTTCAAGGCTTTGACAGAGATAAAATAACAGAGCAAATTGAAGATCTGAATACGAGGAAAAAAGATTTATTGAACGAACAACAGCATCTGAAGCAATTGCTGGCAAAGCAGAATGCCATAGAAGAACCAAGCGATAAAGACATTGCAGTATACGGAAAAAACCTTCAGCGTTTTGCGATATTAAGAGAAGAAATCAAATCTGTTGATAAAGAAATAAAGAATCTGTTAAGGTATTTAAGAGCGAAAGGTGACGGTGAAGTAAATATAACGCAAAGAATATATCCCAACTGCAGCATAACTATAAAAAACAAACAAATAGAAATTAAAGTACCATACACATCCGCTGTTTTTTTTGTAACGGATGGAGAGTTCAGAAAACTCTGATTGACTTTGATACAAAGTATTTTTAATTGCTAATCCAATAATAAAAAATACAGCATAAGGGCAGCATGCCCTTATTATTTTTTACATAAATCTCTCATAATCCGGAGTCTCCCCTGCTTTTTTCCCTTTGACTTTTTGAAATCATATTATTAATCGCCGGTAACTATTCATATGCAATATTTGTCCTGCCATTATCGAAAATTGTTGATTACAGCGAAAATTTACATTGTTATATTGTTAATATATAATAGCAAAAAAATATATACTAAAATATGATTATTCAACCCTTTAATTTGGAAAAGTAAAGTAATATAATATAGCATATTATAATATATACTTTTTTAAAAGTGATCAGGAGGCAATATGAATGGTTAATAATATTTTAATAATATCTTCGAATTATACAGGACACGGTCATAAAAGTATTAGTGAATCATTAATCGAAAAGTTTTCGCTTTATCCTGATGTGGATGTCCACGTTATCGACGGTTTTTCTTTAGCGGGAAAATTCGGGCTTCGTATAGGAAAGCTTTACGGCTCGGTGACAAGGAACGCCAAGGACTTGTGGAAATTAATGTGGGAGGTATCCTTTAGAAAACCCAGTTTGGTAATTGATTTTACTGAAACTTCTATTAGAGATAATTTTCTAAAACTTCTTAAGACCATTAAACCGGATCTGATTCTGTCGGTACATCCAAACTTTAATGCATCTGTTTTAAACATTCTGGAGGATTTTAACATTAAAATACCGTTTTTAACATTGATTGCGGATCTGGTAAGTATATCTCCTCTATGGGCAGACCCAAGAGCGGATTATATAATATGTCCTTCAAAAGAATCAAAGTACAAATGTCTTGAGTTTGGAGTATCCGAATCAAAGCTCAAGGTTATCGGCTTCCCGGTAAGACAAAAGTTTTTGCAGCATACTGAAAGCACAACCGGAAGAAGATACTATAATAACAACATGCCTTTACAATGCCTTATTATGAGCGGAGGCGAAGGCTCAGGGAACATGAGAAGAATTGCAAAAATACTGCTTAGGAATTTCAACTGCCATGTAAAAATAGTTGCCGGCAGAAATAAAATTTTAAAGAGAAGACTTGAAAGATCTCTTTATGAACAGTTTGGAAACAGGGTTGAGGTATTTGGTTTTACCGAAAACATACAGGATTTAATGCTTTCCTCGGATATTGCTTTCACAAGAGGAAGTCCAAACGTAATGATGGAAGCCGTGGCCTGCAATGTTCCTCTTATTATCACCGGAAATCTTCCCGGGCAGGAAGAGGGTAATCCCGGTTATATGCGAAAACACAACCTTGGAGTTGTGTGCAAAGAACCTGCACAATTAAAGAATATTATTTCAGACCTTCTTGACAATAATGCTGAAAAACTAAACAAAATAAGGGAAGCTCAGAAAAAATTCTTAAATCCGGGTATAGCAAAGGAAATAGTCGATTTTATTTTGAGTATGGAAAAAAGGGGAGATATAAATTTGCCTGATGAGGTCCCAAGACTATGGGATCTAAGCAAAAAATCAGTTGCCGGAAGAAAAATAATAGTTAACAGGCATAAATAAAACTGCAAGATAGATATGTGAACATATATATGTAACTTATGAAAAAAGAAGTTAACGTAAAACAATGAAAGGATAGCAAAACTTACTACTCATAATAGTCTTGTTTTTAGAAAAAATAAGACTAAGGAGGTGATAGTAATGGCAAACAACAATAGCAACAGCAAAACTCAATTTGAAAACATGAAGTATGAAATAGCTAAAGAAGTGGGCGTTAACTTAAAACAGGGTTACAATGGAGATTTAACTGCAAGAGAAGCTGGTAAAATCGGTGGAAACATCGTTAAGAAAGTATTCCAATCTTATACTGGAAACAGCTATCCTACAGAACGTTTAGGCGACACTTCAAGGTAATATATGAAATAAAAATAGCAGGAGGCAATCTCCTGCTATTTTTATTTAGTGGGATTTCACGAAGTGATATTACAAAAAGCAATGGGGGGGCTCAATGCCCCCGGAGCTTTTGTATAGTGGAATTTCACGAAGTAAATTTTCACTATACAATTCAACCGGTTGTTTCAGGCGTAGAAATCTATAAACACTGTCTTGACATAAAAGCGTGATTAAAAAAACATATTATGTGCACACTAAATAAATAGAACTAAGTAAGAAAGGATGGTTGTGTGTTAGTAGTTGTTACCAGAACGCTGATACTTTATTTGCTTGTAGTAGTAATAATGAGAATAATGGGTAAACGGCAAATAGGACAGCTTCAGCCCTTTGAACTTGTCATCGCTATAATGATATCGGAGTTGGCCTCAGTACCTATGCAAAACACAGGAATACCATTAATAAACGGTATTATGCCTATTATCACACTGTTAATCGCTCAACTGGCTTTGTCTTTCATCGGAATAAAGAGCACAAAGGCCAGAGCGATAATATGCGGCAGGCCCAGTATTCTGGTTGAGAATGGAAAAATCAAGGAAGATCAGCTCAGGAAAGAAATGTATACCTTAAACGACCTTCTGGAACAGCTGAGGATTAAAAATATACCGAACATAGCTGATGTCGAGTTTGCCATTCTTGAAACAAACGGTCAGCTCAGTATAATACCCAAATCGCAAAAACGACCGGTAAGTCCGCAAGACCTTAATATTCCCACTCAATATGAGGGTTTAACTCTGGATCTGGTAATTGACGGCAATATAAATTACGACAACCTTAAGCTCTCTGGGCTTGACACAAACTGGCTTATTCAGAAGCTGTCCGTTTTTGGGATTAATAATATTAAAGATGTACTTTTTGCCAGCCTGGACTCAGAAGGAAATCTCTATTATCAAGTTAAGGATAAAGGAAGGGTGAAGTAATTTGCATACCGGCAAAATATTAATAATTATTGGTATATTATGTGTTATGATATTGGGTACTGCATCCTATACATTAAAACTCTTGTCAAAGGATTCCCAAGAACTTGAGTCTCTCATTGAAATGATAGAGGCCAGCACACAAAACGGCGATTGGGCATCGGTTGAAAACCATCTTTCTTCTTTAGAAACGGAATGGCACAGAGCAGAAAATGCTTGGGCAGTTTTACTGGACCATTTTGAAATCGACAATATTGATACGTCAATCATGAGGGTATCAAAGTTTGTTGAAACAAGAAATGTGCCCATGGCACTGTCTGAAATTGCTGTTCTTAAACAATATATAAAACACATTCCCGAAAAAGAATCTTTTTCGCTTAAAAACTTATTCTGATGCATTAATCAAAAAGTGAACTAGTTCGGATAGGTCTCAATAAGCAAAAACCCATGGGGCTTCGAGCCCCTTTGCTTTTTACCCGTTTCACCCTGTAATATCCCCGGGTGCATGCTATTTTCATATTTGTTTAATACACCCTGAGTATAAACCTATAACCGTATTTTATATAAAAAGAGACAATATAAACATGGCATAAAATATGCCTCCCATGAGAAGCGGTATTGGGTTTAATTTTCCCTTGTCCTCGATCCAAAAATATGTTACAGCGGCAGATAGAGTGCCAATTACAGAGCTAACAATAATATGGTTATCCAAATTCCACGGTGTTGCAAGGATACCGATTGAAACGGGAATGCAACTTTGGAATACCATTGCACCGGTTATATTCCCCAGAGCCAATGTGTCCTTGTTTTTACTAATCCAGATTATACTGTTGAATTTTTCGGGAAGCTCTGTGGCAATAGGAGTTATTATCATGGAAAGAATAACAGGCGATATGCCGATAAAATTTGATATAATCTCTATATTCCTTACAAAAACATTAGCTCCAAAAATTACACCTGCCAATGCAATACTTACCTGGAGAACTATATTTTGAATGTTAGGCCTAAGATTCAATATTCTTGATAAATAGAGTTTGTCCGGATACCCATGACCTCCTTTATCACGTTTCACTGTGACGATAACATAATAAACATATGCTAAAACCAGAAATGCCGATACTATTTCCTCCAATAAGCGGATTTTTATAAAAGACGTCAGAACTCCAATGGTGTACGTTACAATAAAAAAGCTAATATCCCAGCTCAATACATCCTTGTTTATTTCCATTGTCATTTTTGTTCTTCTTTTTGATAGAAAAACCATAACACTAACACCCATCACGAAAAAAGCAAGGGTACTCAACATGAACGGTGCCCCAAGAATGGCACCTACTCCCACGTCAACAGTTTTCTTGTCCTCTTTTAAAAAAACAATGGCAACAATCGGTACAATTGTCTCTGGAATACAGGTGCCTACTGCCGAAAATACGCTTCCTACAACTCCATCTCCCACCTTCAGCTTTTTCCCAAGCCACTCAACTCCATTGGTAAAGAACTCACAGCTGATTAGAATCAGAACAAGTGCCATAAACATCTGTGCTGCATTTATCCCCATAGACCATCCTTCTCTTTCCGGTGCTCTTTAACATAAATACTTCTTTAATATATTAGCCGGTCAAGAGTTTTATTAATAAAAAACAAAGATAATGTTTCTTCCGTATTTTCCTTTACCATGTGTCTTACAACAGTGAGTATAAAAAAGAAGCCTTTAACATATAAATTTATGTTAAAAGCCTCTTACAAGGACGGATTATCCGATGTACCGCAGCTACTTCCTCATAATCCATATCGGCATATTCCAGGCTTTAAGTAATGGCTCAAACAGCAGTATTTATTGGTACTACTGGTAACATACAATATAAAAACAGCATGTTAT
>DAOOJC010000005.1:0-15064 GCA_035384905.1 Acetivibrio sp.
TTTTTGACGGATGGGCATTAACAATCTCCCGGGCGTTTTTGGTAACATCCTTTGGGGTATATTCATCCATCATAATAACCAGATCCGCCACATCAAAGTAATCTCCGGAACCGCCAACAACTATAATTGTCGATACTCCCTTTTCCTTATAAAGCTGACGGACCTTGTCAATAAAAGGGGTTATAGGCTCCCTGTCTTTTGAAACGAGCTTTTGCATCCTTTCATCACGGATCATAAAATTGGTGGCTGAGGTATCTTCGTCTATAAGCAAAAGATCCGTACCAATTTCCAATGCCTCAATTATGTTTGCCGCCTGTGATGTACTTCCGCTGGCGTTTTCTGTGGAAAAAATCTTAGTATCCTGTCCGTTGGGAAGGTTGTTTATAAAGGGTGAAATATTAACCTTTTCAACCCCTCTTCCGTCTTCGGCACGTATCTTTACCGCATCCGTGCTTGCTGCCACGTATTCCCTTCCATCCCCTGAAATATGGTTGTATACACCCAGCTCCAGTGCGTGCAGCAGGGTCGATTTACCGTGGTAACCTCCTCCGACAATCAAAGTAACCCCCTCAGGTATTCCCATTCCCTTTACAATGCCCTTGTGGGGAAGATTAATTTCCACCTCAAGGCTTTCGGGACTTTTGAAGGGTATTGCACCCTTTGAAAGTGGCCTGTCAGAAATACCGCTCTCTCTTGGCAGAACAGAACCGTTGGCTATAAATGCCACAAGACCCTTTGCCTTGATTTGCTCCCTCAAGAAGGCCTGGTCTTCACACAAATCCACTTGCTTTTTTAAGGCATTGGCATCGATATTGCTGTAAAAGAGAGTTTTTTCAACTATCTGTGGAATAGCACCGGAAAAAATCGTATCCGCATATTTTCCCAGTACCCTTCTTCCGTTGGCAGGCAATCCGACTTCAAATCTTACTTCCACCTTATCTTCGTTAATTACTGCCGATGTCCTGTCTAAAATCTCCTGGCCGCAGCGGTCAATAGAGATCAACCCGCTTTTACCTGAACCACCGGATGGGTTGTAATATTTTTTTATATTGTTAAAAAAAAGCCGGGTTAAAAAATCAATTACCCCTATTCTTTTATGGGGCTTGTCATACAAAGTGCCGGGAAAACCTGCATCCTTTTGAGACACAATAACTCTTACCTTTGAAGGCGATGCAAAAGGATCTCCCTGAACATGATCAATTGCCAATATATATCTATCGAACTTATACTCTCCCTTTATGTCCTTATAAGCCTTGTATCCCGCTCCGTCTATGGAAAGAAGTTTTCTTTGCAAATCTGTTTTATCCTTCATATTATATCCTCCAATAAAAGCTTTCCCTGAAATAGTAACACATCTTTCTTAAGATTTAAAGCAGCACATAAAATAGAGGCCAATAAAAAAGTGAAGTACAAATATAAAAGAAACTTATGTTTCTTCTATATTTTTCTCCACCTTTATAAACAGAT
Source organism: Acetivibrio sp. (assembly GCA_035384905.1). GTDB lineage: Bacteria > Bacillota > Clostridia > Acetivibrionales > Acetivibrionaceae > Hungateiclostridium. The sequence continues at coordinate 1,468 of DAOOJC010000005.1, forward strand.
ATTTATTAACTTGAAATTTACCATTTTAAAATGCACTAGAAAACAAAAAACTTATGGTATGCACTGAAAGAAATAAGAATAATACTGGACAAATCGACTAAGAAAACCAACAATTGGGGTACCGTGTATTTGAATTCTTGATTTTCATCGAACTTCAAGTTGTGTATAATGCTTCCGAGCCAATAGACAATTACAAAGGCACATAAAAACTTAAGCCACAATTGATTCAAATAAAATGTGCAGTAAACGAAAAATACTATTACTAATATAGATTTAGCATTGTTATATAACACTCTGAACTTATTTAAGTCAAAACTTATAAGATCCTCGATTTCATCTAAAACTCCCGGTTCGGATTCATCGAATTCCATATCCGTGCCGAATAGGATGTTATATAGTGATTTTAATGCAGCAAATACTAAAATCACTCCTGATACTATAAAAAACAAGGTATCGTTAGAAGCAACCAATAATACCGGTATCAATATTAACGTTAGAATAAACATTAGCATGCTTTCAATTGACATTAATTATCTCCTGTTTCTTCTTGATTAAAATTAACTGTAAGTGCGTTGTATACTATTACCGACATCTCACCCCGGGTCAGTTTATGGTTAGGATCAAGACTGAGATTGGTTGTCAGATTAATTTCCGTTGCTTTATCCATTACGTTGTTTGGCCATTCACCACTTAAGGTTTTTTCATATCCAAGGGCACGAATTACGACTGCTAAAGCTTCTGCATAGGTTACGTCATTATCCGGTGCAATGGTGTTATTGGGATATCCGGCAACCAGGTTGTACTTTATTGACAGCTTGATGTTGTTATAAGCCCAGTGTGTGCTGCTGATATCGGTAAAAGTAACCTTAACATTATCTATATCGGCATCAGTGTCATATCCCATTAGCTTAACTACCAAAGTGATAAATTCACTTCTTCTTATCTTGTTTTCAAGCCTTAAAGACCCGTCTTCATAACCCTTTAAAATACCCAGAGCTTTAAGCGTATTTGCATTATCCTGCTGCAGCTGAGGTATGTCTTCAGCAGCACTGGCTGTGGGGATTATGGAAAATAATGCAGTGATAATAACCAATAACACACTTATCATTTGTTTTTTCATCTAAATCACCTTTCCTGTTACTAACTAGATTATATATACCTAAATTATACACCCATATTCAATTGTTTAATATTAAATAACAATTACAATTAGTATCACGTTTTTTAATGAATTTCAAGCATTTCCCCATAATATTTTTTATTATTGAAAAAAGTAGTATGACATGCTTCCTTCTATTAATGAATAATTGAGGCGACATTAACTAAAACTAATTGTGATTAAATGAAGGAGGTTTTTTTATGGCAAAAACTATTGCTGCAATTTTTGATAATTATAATAATGCACAAAGGGCTGCACAACAGATAAAGGATCAGGGACTTAAGACCGATGACATTTCAATAGTTACAAAACAGGGTGATGAAACAGATGCCGGAAACAACTATTCTATGGGGATAGGAAACATGGGCGGAAATATGACTGCCAATAATACCGGAGAAAACAACCAGGGGGGTGTTAATGATAACATTTCCAATGGAGTTGTTACGGGCGGTATTCTTGGAGGACTGGCCGGTCTTTTGATTGGTGCGGGCAGCATGGTCATTCCGGGATTGGGTATTATTGCTGCAGCCGGTCCGATAACCGGGCTTCTGTCGGGAGCGATAACCGGAGGAGTGGTCGGCGGATTGGTTGACCTGGGGATTCCGGAGGACAAAAGCAGACAGTATGAAACCGACATTAAAGCGGGAAAGACTCTTTTTAGTATGAAAGTGGATGATGACAAGATAGAAGAGGTAAGTTCAATATTGAGAAACAACGGTGCAGCAAGTGTAGACAGCTACTAAAGGAAATTTTAGAAGCGAGACGGGAAAATCCGCCTCGCTTTAATCTAATTTGATGAATGCAATTATTAAGCGGAGAATAATATGGAAGGAATTTAAGTTACTTCTATTATTACTCTCCGCTTCCTTTTAAAGATTGGAATGGAGCAAAAGAAACAATTTATTGAAACAGGGTTTCATCCACAACTTCATATGAAGGCCCGGATGCCGGTTGCGGCACGGGAGTTGCGGTAACCTCAACCTTTTTTGTTCCCCTCTTTATTATTGTCGTGTAAGGAGAATAAGTGCTTCTGTGAAGCTTGGTTTTGCTGATAACAGTACCGTTTATTTTTACCGTTTTGTAAGTATCCACAACATAGCCTGAATGCCCGGATTGAACTACAACCGTTTGACCTTCTGCCAGGCTCGGATCGTCTATATATTGTATAGGTGCCGGGCTGGAGCTTATTTGTACGTGACTCAGTTCAATCGTCTTGCCGGGCTCTTCTTGTGTTCCGTAAATAGTAAAGGTTATTGTACCGCTTTTTACGCTTGATTCAATTTTTATCGGCCAGTTGGAATTGTTCTTGAACTTAAAATCCAGGTCATTGTACGATACGGCCGCATCCCTGCCCAAAGGCAGATAACTTACGGAAAACATGTGATTCTGTCTCGATACCGTTTCAAGGTCTGCAAACAGCACGGCATTGTAAAGGGTTGAAGAAACCTGGCAGACTCCTCCGCCGATTCCGTCAACTATTTTTCCGCCGACATATTCTTTTGCTGTCTTGTATCCGTTTTGAACCGTTCTTGGTCCGACAACTTCATTAAACGAAAATACTTCACCGGGGCCAAGGATTTTGCCGTTTATTTTGGAGGCAGCAACGGATATGTTTATACCCCTGTTATAGTTGCTCGTACCTGAAGTGGAAAAATGCGTGCTGGCACTGGAAAGCTTATCCTTAAAGAGCAGGGAATTAACTTCAGTACTATTTATTTCGGGTTGTTCAAAGGTAACCGGAAGAATTATTTCAGCATCAGTTTTATGTGCATGTTCGTTTATTAAACTCAGCAACTCGGATTTATCGATTTTGCGTCCGGGAACATGGGGTATTACAACGACTTTGTTGTCTTCTACGGTTGCTTTTGCATTACTGGGCTCGCATACAATTTTATTGTATATCTCATCGGCATCAATGCTCTTTGGCGTGATTGTTATGGAAGGTATGTCAAAAATTCCGCCTGTGCATGACTTGATTGAGTTTTCTATTATCTCATATGCTTTTTCGGTGTCAATGGATTCACCGGGATGTCCGGTTTGGAGCATTACTTTTGACTCCTCAATCAATACATCTGTTTCCTTTACGGGGGTTAATGATTTGGAATAAAAACTGTCAATTACACTTTTTACGCTGTTTTCATCAAAAGAATAATCTAAATCGATGTTCAAGCCATTTAGCTTGGTACCGATTATGTTGGCCAGTCTTTGAAATATGTTTCCTTTTCTGCCGACTTCGAAGGCTTTTTGTGCAGCTCCCTCAATATCATACTGTACATTTAATTGTGATAGGCTAAATTCCTCAGAAATATCACCTTTCTTAAGAACAACCTTCGTATCTTTTAATTTTTCGGTAAAGTTTGAGTTCAGGTGATTGTTAATATCCTCGTAAGACATTTTACTTACATCAATACCGTTAATAAATATCCCCACATGTGCCTTGTCATAGGACAAAGTGAAATAAACAGCAAATGAAAACACAACCAATAGAACAGCTAATAATATCAATAAAGAAATTAATATTATCCGGGCTCTTGAGTTGAAGCTTTTGTTTTGGATCACTGTATCAGTCATACGAACACTCCATATCCACATTAATATTTATATTAATAGACGTATTACTATATTGTTTTGTTCATCAAAAAGTTATATTAAATTATGCTAAAATATATATCATTATAGTCTTTACGGGTTTAGCTACAATTCTATTATCGCAATTCTAAAGAAAAAAAACAATATATTTTTACATGTAAATATGTAACTTTGGGTTAATGCAAATGTATATATATAATGATGCGTCATAAAGCAGCAGACGGTAAAAAAATGTATAGCCGGGAAAAATCATGTTCATACTTTTATATGTATGCACAAGATTTACCGCAATAGAATATATAATGAATAAAAATGTTCTAAAGGCTATGAAAAAAACATTTTATATCAGCAGAGTTTCAAAAAGTGAAATAGCCGGACTAATACCAAAATTATAATATAGGGTGATAAAAATGGACTTAAACGCACAGAAAACTCAATCCGTTAAACTGCTGAAAAATTCTATATTTTCAAAAATAAACAGTCTGTTGAAAGAGAAAAGTGAGACAATTTATACCTATAATACCGGTGAGAATGAGGACCTCATAGAAAGCATTAATGATGCTAAAAAAGAATGGTTAAGTGCCAGGAACAATTTTGAGCAGGCTGTTGAGAGTGAAATTATTGATTATTACATATATAAGATTAAGGCTTATCAGATAAGGTACGAGTATCTTTTGAAAAAGGCAAAAGAAAAAGGTATTAGTGTCTAACCTTTGTTTTTCACTCACTCCTTTTTGTAATAAATTCTTGAACATGCCTATATATTTAATATGAAAGGATTTTTAACCGCGTAATGATATAAGCATACTTGTTCTAATCAAAATACAAAGGTGAAAACGGAGTGAAATTGGCATGTTTCAAGGATATCAAACAGTATTTGCCTATATTATAGGAATAATACTTTTATATTTTCTAGGAAGGTTTTTAACATCACCTATGAAAATTGCCGTCAGACTTATACTTAATTCTTTGCCTGGTGTTGTGTCCTTATTGCTTGTAAACCTTGCAGGGAGTTTTCTTAGCTATCATATTGCCTTAAATCCTGTAACTGTTTTTATTGCCGGCATTTTGGGAGTACCCGGGGTTTTGCTGCTGGTGGTTTTGAAACAAGTTTTTCAGGTATAAGGTATAAAAAAACCAGCCTCTCGTTCCACATTATAAAAATTTAATAAAAACAATAAAAAATTGTATACAATGAACATAGAGGTCGTAATTCGTTGCAGATGCGAAGCGGGCTTATATAAGTTTTCTTGACAAAAAATAAACAAACATTTATACTTTAATCTGTATTAGTTTATGTTGTTATAATATAAAGCTGTGTTATATTAAACATAATAAAACTGTTGAACTGTGTTATTCACAGGTTCTATATATTTTTAATCAATTGAGGAGGGTTACCAAATGGGCAAGGTTGTCGAAATCAGATGGCATGGTCGCGGTGGACAAGGTGCTAAAACTGCATCACTGCTTTTAGCTGATGCTGCATTCAACACCGGGAAATACATTCAAGGTTTTCCCGAATACGGTCCTGAAAGAATGGGTGCACCTATTACGGCCTATAACAGGATAAGTGACGAAAGGCTTTCCATTCACAGTAATATTTATGAGCCTGATTATGTGGTAGTGGTTGATGATACTCTATTGGCATCGGTAGATGTTACAGCAGGGCTTAAAGAAGATGGGGCTATTATTATTAATACTTCCAAGTCCCCGGAAGAAGTCAGACCGCTTTTAAAGGGTTACAAAGGAAAGGTTTGTACCATTGATGCAAAAACTATTTCCATAGAAACCTTAGGAAAATATTTCCCGAATACACCTATGCTTGGTGCTGTTGTAAAAGTGAGCAGAGTAATGGATGAAAAAGAATTCCTGGAAGATATGGTGGGTTCATTTAAGCATAAATTTGCTAGTAAACCTGAGGTTATTGAAGGAAATATAAAGGCTCTTGAAAGGTCACTGCAGGAGGTGAAAGGTTTATGAGCAAAAAGGAATTAAAAACAGTTAAGCCCGATGTTAATTGGAGAGAAATAACACCGGGTGGAGTAATTGATTCTTCCGGAAATGCACATCTTTTTAAAACCGGTGATTGGCGTTCCATGAAGCCTGTCTGGAATACAGAAAAGTGCAAACAGTGTCTTCTCTGTCATCCTGTTTGTCCCGATTCGTCAATATTGGTAATAGATGGTAAGATGTCGGATATTGATTATGATCACTGCAAGGGTTGTGGCGTATGTACAAAGGTTTGTCCTTTCAAAGCCATAGACTTTGTGGAAGAAGCGTAGAGGAGGGGAAATGAAATGGCTATTAGAGAGAGATTAAGCGGTAATGAAGCGACAGCAATCGCTATGAAGCAGATAAATCCCGATGTGGTTGCAGCGTTTCCGATAACACCGTCTACAGAGGTTCCTCAGTATTTTTCAGCTTTTGTTGCGGACGGTACTGTTGATACGGAGTTTGTTGCAGTTGAATCGGAGCATAGTGCAATGTCAGCATGTATAGGTGCACAGGCTGCAGGTGGAAGAGCAATGACTGCTACATCTGCCAATGGATTGGCACTTATGTGGGAACTTTTGTATATAGCAGCAAGTTCAAGGCTGCCGATTGTTATGGCAGCAATAAACAGGGCACTTTCCGGGCCTATTAATATTCATAATGACCACAGTGACACCATGGGTGCAAGGGATTCCGGCTGGATACAGCTGTTCAGTGAAACCAACCAGGAAGCGTATGATAACATGCTTATGGCTCACAGGATTGCTGAAAATCCTGATGTAATGCTGCCTCTTATGGTTTGTCAGGATGGATTTATTACATCTCATGCGATAGAAAACATAGAGCTTTTGGAAGACGATAAGGTTAAGGCCTTTGTGGGTGAGTATAAACCTCAGTACTATCCTTTAAATAAAGAAACCCCGATTGCTGTAGGACCGTTGGATTTACAGCCCCATTATTTTGAACACAAGAAACAACAGGCTGAAGCAATGAAAAATGCAAAGAAGGTTATTTTGGAGGTTTCAGAAGAGTTCTATAAGCTGACAGGCAGAAAATACGGTTTGTTTGAAGAATACAAAACCGATGATGCCGATGTTGTAGTTGTTTTATTGAACTCTACCGCCGGTACTGCAAAGTATGTTGCGGATCAGTTCAGGGCACAGGGCAAAAAGGTTGGCGTTATAAAGCCAAGGGTATACAGACCTTTCCCTGTGGATGAAATAGCAGAAGCTTTATCAAAGTTTAAGGCAGTGGCTGTTCTCGATAAAGCAGACAGCTTTAATGCAGCAGGAGGACCATTATTTACCGATGTAACAAGTGCTCTTTATTCAAAGGGAGTATTCGGTCCTAAGGTAATAAACTATATTTACGGTTTGGGCGGAAGAGACGTTAAGGCTGATGATATAGAGGTTGTGTACAATAAATTGTTAGATATCGCAAAGACAGGTAAAGTAGAATCGGTTTATAATTACCTGGGCGTTAGAGAATAGGAGGTGCGGTAAAATGGCTTATAATGTAAAAGAGGCAGCTCAAAAGCCCGACAGACTTACCGGCGGGCACAGGATGTGTGCAGGTTGTGGAGCACCTGTAGTTGTGAGAAATGTGCTTAAGGCATTAAAACCGGAAGATCATGCAGTTATAGGCAGTGCAACCGGTTGCTTGGAAGTTTCAACATTTATTTATCCCTATACAGCATGGAAGGATTCCTTTATTCATAATGCATTTGAAAATGCCGCTGCTACAGTATCCGGAGCGGAGGCAGCGTATGTGGCATTGAAGAGGAAAGGAAAACTTGATGGAGATACTAAGTTCATCGCATTTGGCGGTGACGGCGGAACATACGACATTGGATTGCAGTCATTGTCTGGTGCTATGGAAAGAGGGCATGACATGGTGTATGTTTGCTATGACAATGGAGCATACATGAACACAGGTATCCAAAGGTCTTCGGCTACTCCTAAATATGCTGACACTACAACTTCACCTGCCGGGAAGAAAATTCCGGGTAAATTGCAGCCTAGAAAAGATCTTACAGAGGTTATGGCAAATCATCATCTGCCCTATGTGGCACAGACTGCTTTGATCGGAAATATGAAGGATCTTTATGAAAAGTCCGAAAAGGCAATTTATACTCCGGGACCGGCATTTTTGAATGTATTGGCCCCATGTCCGAGAGGCTGGAGGTATAATACTCCGGACCTTATGGAAGTAAGCAAGATGGCTGTTGAGACATGTTTCTGGCCTCTTTATGAGGTTGTTGACGGCAAGTATAACATTACCTACAAACCGAAGAACAAGCTGCCGGTAAGAGATTTCCTGAAGATGCAGGGAAGGTTTAAGCATCTCTTCAAGGCCGGTAATGAGCATATGCTTGAAGAAATACAGCAGGAAGTAGACAGACGGTGGGAGGCACTTTTAAGGTTGGCCGGTGAAGCTTAAGTTTTGTATGGATTTTTTAATAAAAGCGGAGGGGAGTTAAACTCCCTTTCGTTATATTAGTGGGATTTCACGAAGTGAAATGACCAAAAAGCGATGGGGGCTCGATGCCCCCGGAGCTTTTGTCCATTGATAATAAAACTGCCGGAAAGGTTTAACGGAAGAAACCTTTCTGACAGTTTTTTCGTTTCAAATTATGCGGTTAGCTATGCAGTAGTGCTTTTGGGACTTTAGGCTGATAAAAGAAAAACAAACAGGCACAGCTCGAAGAAATCATTGCGATAACAAAAAGAGCAACAGTGATTGAACTGAGAATTTTTCTATACATGTTTTTTCCCTCCCTACGAAATTTTTTATACCAGTTATATAGGCCTATGCACGGTATCTGTGTCAGGTGTGGTTTTTTCTGTCTATCCTTATTATATTCGTATATATTGAACTCCTATGTTTTTTATTAAAGGTTATTGCCCGATAATGTGCTCTTTTAAGGTGCTCAATGCTTCATCAGCTTCCTTGTAGTTTTCTTCATTAAGAAGACTTTGTATGTATTCTAGGCTCTGGATAACCTCGTTGTTGTTAAGGGTATTTTTATTCTTATAAAAAACGTAAACACTTTTTACTGCCAGAGATAAAATAATGGTTACAAATACGGTGATATATATGTTTAACCTTAAAAGATATATATTCTGTGTCGAAACCATTGTATTTGTATCGATGAGCAGCATCCTCGCCATTAAAAAAGCCAGAAACCCGAGGGTACATATGGATATCAAATAAACAAACAATTGTATATAGTACTCATTGACCATGTTATTCGGATATTCCATGTTTATTACCTTGAATTTAAAGCGGTAGAAAAGGAATGCCAAAAGGAACTGCAGTAAACGTATTACAAAAAATATTGCAAAGTATAGCGTGGTGCTTTCCGTAAAGGCCTTGTCGTTGTCTACTCTCAAAATAGAACCTATTACAACTGCTACGGGTATTTCAACCAGTAATAACAACGAAAATGCGAATATTGATGCGGCTATGGATTCATAAAACTTGAATTTCATTACAAATATAATTGAAATAATGTACGAAAACAATATAAGTAACGTGCTTTCTGCTCCCCAACCCAGTTTATCTTTTAAAAGATAACTCATGCCGACCATTATCAAAGAAACGGCAAGAACCCTGTAGTAGTTTGAGCGAATCTTAAAGTAACTGTACTTTCCGATCGCGAAAGAGCCTAAAAAAACAAATAACAACTGCTCCGGAAAGCTGACCAAAAAAAACTTTAAAAATGACATACCCTGCATAATAACCACACCCCTGAAATCTTTTTAAATATAGCAAACAGTTTAATATGAGTCAAGCTATTTATGGAATATTTCCCTGTAAATACTAGTTTACCTGATTAATTAAGCTTCCTTTTCATTTACAATGGTGTCCACCAATAGTTTTAAAGTTTTTGGTTTTATTTTTTTCTTTTGTGCTTCCATGGCTACTTTAATGTAAGGAATATTTTCTTCTGAAGACAGAAAGCGCTTTATATCGCTTTGAAGATTATAGAAGACAGCATATTCTTTTGAAAAGGGTTCCTGATACGATTTTATCTTGTTTTGCCGGCTTTTTTCTCTTTCTGCCTCAAGAGTATCTTTGCTGTTGTTAGTGTACCAGAAGTCCATAGAAACCTCTGCGTATTTTGATAGAATATGCAGGGTTCCGGGAAAAGGTTCAATATCGCCTTTAAGATAGCTCTTTATTTGAGAAGGCTTTATCTGATACCCTGTTTTTTGATATATGTCCCGGGAAAACTCTTCGATAGTCATGTTTTCAATTAATAGTTTTAAATTGTTCACAAAAATATCCAAAGAGAATTTCTTGGGTATACTGTTATCATCACTCAAGTACCCTGCTGCCTTCATTAGCTCTTCATAAGGATAGCCATATGCCTTTGAAATAATCTTCAATGTTTCCGGCTTTGGGTTGGAATCCTTACCTGTACGGGGATCAACTCCCTTTTCAAGAATACTTAAATATGAATAACTGATTCCCATCTTTTTTGCTGCCTGCCGAATAGACCACTTTTTACTCAACCTAATTTCTCGAAATAGTGCACCTAAATTATTCATGTTATCCACCTTGAGTCAAATAATATTCATAAAAAACGAATATAAATATATATATAATATGACATAATATTAATACAAATGGATGAAATTTTCAAAGGGAAATATTTATTTTTTTACAACCAATTATTGACAAGGTCCAATTTATAGTATAACATTACGAGGGATAGGTTGTTTGTCACCGTAATTTCAGATTATTTAATTTTAAGGCAGGGAATAATTATTATACTGGTAGTGAAATATTGAATTTATGTTATTGTTTGTACACAAAGTGGTAAATTAAATGTGAATTATTATATATAAAAAAGGGTATTAAATCAAAAAAACCAAAAAGCAACTGGATTTATAATGTGATAAAAAATAAAAAACGTACAAACAGTTGACGGAATTTACTGGTATTAATTGGGGGGAGATTATTCGCTTAAAATAATACTTCTGAAAGGGTGAGCTTCAAAATGGAACATTTAAAAAAGAGATTACTGGAAGAATCCCTTCGCTTCATTGAATTGTGTCAGGCTTATTATTTGAAAGGGAGGATAGATGGAAGTACTTATAATTCTCTTACAGGTATTAAGCTGCATTTTATAAAGGATGTACTGAAAAGAGAGAGAATCGAAACATGTTGCGAAAAAAAATTATTACAGAAGGTTGATTCTCTTTTTATGATGGATAAAAAAATCAGTAACTCTGACAAGATAGTTGTTTGCCTTAAGGACTGTTGCGTTTAAATAATGTATTAAACGGATAAAATAATATCATACATTATAACAGAATAAAATAACAGAATAAAATCAGCTGTGTTCAAAGAGCTATATATAATGCATACGGAGTATAAAAAAATGAAGTATAAAAACAAAGATTGCTTTATCTTGGGAGTAATTATTCTGATATCCTTTATTATAAAACTTGTATTGATTTTTATATATCAAAACAGATTAACTCTTGCAAGCGATGATCTAAACTATGTCAAAAGTGCTGTAGTGCTTATAAAAAGAGGCATTTATACATTCCACAATTTAAACGAACCAACGGTGTTTGTAACACCAACCTACCCTTTTTTCCTTGCATTGGTATTTCGGGTGTTTGGCTATAGTTTACGGGGCATGCAGGCAGTAAGAATTATACAGGCGGTATTTAGCTGTGTAACGATACTGCTTACATATCTTATTGCAAAGGAACTTTTTAACGAAAGGGTAGGATTATTGGCTTCCTTTTTTGTTGCCTTTTATATCCCCAATATAATAACCGTTGGTTTTGTACTTACAGAAACCCTTTTTACGATGCTTTTGTGCCTGTTGATTTATTTAAGCCTCTCTTTTGCAAAAAGACCTAATAATGCCCGTTCCGCAGTCTTAGGAGTCCTCTGGGCTGTAATTACGTTATGCAGGCCAACCATTGCCCTGTATCCGGTAATGCTTTTCATTTATCTGTTTTGGGAGAAACGTTTGAAGATTGTTGAAATGGCCAAGATGGGAGGCATTATGTTTACTACATTTTCTGTTATAATGTCACCCTGGTGGGTTAGAAACTACATGGAGTACGGAGAATTTATACCCCTTGCCGCATCAAGCGGAAACCCTTTTCTCCAGGGTACCTATGTTAACTACGAACAAACGCCGGAAAATATAGTATATTACAAACTTGGGAAAAACGCCTTTGAGACAAACAAGACAGAGACAGAAGTAGCAAAAATGAGGATAAAGCAAGAGTTTAAAAGGGATTTCGCAAGATACCTTAAATGGTATACCATAGACAAGGCATGGATGCTATGGGGAACGGTATTCTACTGGAAACGGTTTTTCAAAATCCCATCGGAGTATGTAATATTTTGTCATTATGTTTTAATCTATTCGGCCCTTTGCGGCACATTGATTTTACTCTTTAAAAACCTTAAGAAATACAGTCTCATTATGATGCTTCTTCTGTATTACACTGCTGTACACTGTGTGTACATGGCTTTTGACAGGTATGCATTTCCTCTTATTCCGCTGGTAACAATTATTTCTTCATATTTTTTCATAACGGTGATAAACGCTGGGAAGAGATTGGTTTTTGCTAAGTAAATGGAAGAAATGTTGTGAATTTTCTTCACATTTATTTGTTGCACCCTGTTCTAATTTTTCGGACGTGTAAATATTATAACTATTATGTATGTAATAAATTCGTTTCGTTAAAAAGCATTTAATAATGCTTAAGATTGTTGAATGCATATTCGGGATATTTTCTGCATTCAAATAAAGCAAAGATAGTATATGGGGGTTACATTAAAATGCAGGATATAGAGAAGGAAATATCAAGGCTGTACGATTTGCGTGTAGAAAGAATTTATCCGGTAAAAAGTTATTATGTTATTGAAACACCTGAGGGTAACAAGGTCTTAAAAAATATGAATTTCTCACCGGAACGTATAATGTTCGTACACGGTGCAAAAGAACATTTATATAACAACGGGTTTAAATATACAGACAGATATTTATGCACAAAGGACGAGAAACCGTTTTTTCTTATAAACGGCGAGACTTATACTGTCACAGAGGAGGTAATAGGACGGGAATGCGACCTTAACAAAACGGAGGATGTAATAAGGGCGTCAAAAACACTGGCATTACTGCACAAGGCCTCAAAAGGATATGTACCTCCCCGAAACTGCTTGGTAAGAGACGATCTTGGCAATATGCCTGTTTATTTTAACAAAAGGCTTGAGGAAATAAAACGTGCAAAAAAGATTGCACAAAGAGAGAAGGGCAAATTTGACTATCTAATACTCAGGTATATTGATTATTTTTACGAACTGGGGCAGGATGCGGTTAATAAAATTGACCGTTCCGGATACAAAGAAGTTGTTGACAGGTGCAGAAAAGAAAAATCCTTTTGCCATCATGATTACAGCCACTGCAATATAATATGCGGCGAACGGGAGACATCGGTTGTAAACTTTGATTTCTGCAGCTTTGAAATAAAGGTTTATGATGTTGCAAACCTGTTGAGAAGAAAGATGAGAAAATGCAATTGGGATGTAAAGGGGGCAAAAATCATAATTGATGCATACACATCTGTTGAGCCCATTACCCGGGAAGAATTTGATGTTATGAAAATAATGCTGCAGTTCCCGCAAAAATTTTGGAGAGTAATAAACAAATACTACAACAGCAGGCGGAGCAAAAGGGAAAAAAGTTTTATGTGCAGGTTTAATGAGGTGATTGAAGAAATTGAGCACCAGAGAAAATTTCTGAAGGAGTTTGGGTTGTAAAAACACAAAGACGGAGCTTTTAAATGCTCCGTCTTTGTATTAGAGGCTGAATAAAAA
>DAOOJC010000006.1:0-13972 GCA_035384905.1 Acetivibrio sp.
AAAGGAGTTCACCGTCTGGTGAGAATATCGCCCTTTGATGCTTCGGGAAGAAGACATACTTCCTTTGCATCTTTGGATGTTATGCCGGAATTAAGTGACGATATTGAGATCAATATTAATCCTGATGACCTCCGTGTAGATACTTACCGTTCAAGCGGTGCAGGTGGTCAGCATGTCAATAAGACTGAATCCGCTGTGAGGATAACCCACATTCCGACAGGTATAGTGGTTGCCTGTCAGAATGAGCGGTCACAAATACAGAACAGGGAAACTGCTATGAAAATGCTGAAATCAAAGCTTTTTGAACTAAAAGAACGGGAACAGAAGGAAAAGATAGAGGATTTAAAGGGGATTCAGAAGGAAATCGCATGGGGAAGTCAGATAAGGTCTTACGTTTTTTGTCCCTACACCCTTGTTAAGGATCATAGGACAAATTGTGAGGAGATAAACGTTGAGTCTGTTATGGATGGAGAATTGGACAGGTTTATCAATTCATACCTTTCAAGCTCTTCAAATGAAAAAGATCAATAAATTAAAAGCCAAGTAAAAATATAAGGAAATATGGAAGAAACTGCAGTGTTTCTTCCGTATTTTTATGAACTTAAATAATATGCATCCTAAATGACATACACCTTATGAACCGAATATAATCTCAAAGGTCTTTTCATCAAACTCCACCGTCAGATTATGAACCACATCGGTGGAAGCGGATTTTGAAAACAGGTGGACCTTTAGTCCAAACTTATTCTTATCGTCTATTGTATAGTCTACGAAGGACAAATCTGAATAAGGTGAGTTGTAATACTCTTTGAGCTTTTCTTCCACCTCATCAAAGGAAATAAACTTGTATATTCTTATGTTATCCGCATAAGGGTCTATTCTTAGAATAAAGTATCCGGCCCGGTTGTTGTATTGGGCGAATAGACTGATAAACTGAATTTCCTGCTTATCAGTCAGTAAAATATTGTTTGTATAGTTATTGCTGTCGGATAATTGTATATCCACTTTGGTCATCAGGTAATTCTCCATATGGGATTGAATCTCATTCATTAGCTGATCGGTGGTATACTTTCTTACAAGCTGTATGTAGAAGCCGCTTTTAGACGGTAACACATCAATGAAGTAGGTTTTTTTAGATATGGGAGAGAAAACGGTATTTGAGTATTCGATTGTTAATGTCATATTATCGAGATCCGGTGTAATAGAATGAATTACTTTATCGTTATACATATTAAGAAGTTTGATTTTGGCATTATTAACAGCATTCTCTTGAGAAAGGGTACTTGTGATTTCAAGATTCTTTTTGTCATAGTCGAATTTTAGCTTGTATGCTCCGGCTTCCTTGCAATTGCTAATGTAAAGCAGCATATCACCGTTGGTATCCAAATACCTTGCGTAGGGAATGGTTGTAGATTTTCCCATAACTAATTTAAAAGAGTGCTCCAGGAATGTCAGTTTTCTGCCCTTTTGACTCCCGGATTCGGCTTTGAAAAGTAATTTGCCTGACTCTTCAAGGGTAAAGGATTGTGCGATTTGGTTTACTATATAATCAAGGCTCTTGTCTAAAAGATTTCCATCAGTGCTTAAATAGTCGCTTATGGATATAAACAGGGTATACAACTTGCTGTTGCGTATTACGTCAACACAATAGCCAATCTTATGCCGGTCACTTTCGTCCAAATAATTTATTAATCTGTATGCGTAAACGGCATTGTTTTCGATTCTTGAGCTTATGTTAACTACTTTTGAGGCTCTGTCACTGTAAGGTGCATAATAGTTTTTGGTGTACTTCTTAAAATCATTGGCTTTACCGCTTACTAACATCTCCAATAATTCCTCAGGAGATGCATCGATCAAGCATTCCGATTCATTTACACAAATTTCAACAGCTCCGGAGTATTCCGGAATATGCATAAACAACCTTTCGAAGTTTATGTCATTGGATATGTCGGAAAGATTCCAGTTTTCGGGATAAGAAAAGGAATAACCTTCATAGTCATTCAAGTATTTTTTGAAATTAATGTTTAAAGTTTGTTCAGCTTTTGTAGGTTCCGTGAACTGGATGGATTTCACAATCTCCAAAAACGCATTTGTTATTTCCGCAGAAGGTCTTATAAATCTGCTGTTCAGTTCAATTGTATAAAGCTTTGAACCGTTAACTGTATAATAGCTGAGAACATAATACGGATCCGGGCCGTTGTAGGTTTCATAACTCAAGCGGTAGAATTCCTTGCCGGACAGTATTACGTTTCCTTCCTCTTTAACGGTCATCCTATTATTTATGGATTTCTTTAACAGGTCGGTTTTTTCTTTTATTGCTACAGCAGGATTTTGTGTGTTTTCCACCGATATTGAGAAATAATTATTGTAATCCATTTTAAAGCTGGTATAATCAAGACTGTCAATGATTTGGTTCTGCAAATACGGCAAAAATACCGACGGATAACGTATACTGTAATTTTGACCGGAATTATTATACTCGGTATAGAAAGAAGCAGTTTTTGCAAGAGGAGGATAAATGCCAAGATTTGCAGCACTGACGATTTTATTGTCAGCCAATGTCTTTAAAGTGGTCGAAGTATTTGGCAATCCTTCGATTTTTAAGGCATTTATCAGTCCAAGAATTTTATTGATATTTTCTTCCCTTAAAAATCCTTTCTTTCCGTATATGTTGAAGGTGTATATGGATAATTTGGAGTATATAGGCACGGTTATCATTATATGTGTTTCTTCCAAAGAAGAATAACGATCAGTTTTTTCAGTATTATATAAAATCAAATCGGAAGGTTGACCGTGAATACTTTCATTGGTGTCAGCAAATATTTTTATATTTGATTCACTCAGCAAAGTATCGGTTCCGCTGAACAAAAACTCAGATTTATACAGATCCTGCATGGCTCTAAAATAGCTTTTTGTATAGATGTTAATCTGATCGAAGATTTGCTCATCGGTAGAATCATAATCATTGAGAATCATTCTCATTCCGGCAATGGACAAGATATCGAGTCTATCGCAATTAATGGAATAAGTGAATTCTTGATTTTTATCTGACAATACGATGGAGTCTTCACTAAAACTGTCGCATGGTCCCGAAAGGTCAAAATTTACATAGTCGGGTATAGTCAGAGTATAGCTGTGTTTCATATTTTTGAAGGTTTTAAGATTTTTATCGGGTAAAAAATAAACAGAATCCGATTTTTTATCATATTTAACAATTATATTAAACTTCTCTTCAATGAAGCTAACAGGAAAATAAATGGAGTTGTTGATTAATTCAGGGGTATTGGGACGTGTGCTTTTCAATGAGACAATGGAGTAGTCTAAAGGTGCTATGTAATATGTACTGGCCGATTCACCGTTATGAACCGTAAGGATTTTATGTTGACTGTCAAATACCAGCTTTAATCCAAGTACCTCCGCCGTCTTATAGGCATCAAAATAATACTCGCCGTTATTTGTGATTAAACTGTCTTTTTGAATAACATAGCTTCTGCCGTTGTAATTGAGGTTGATATTACCATCGGCATAAGCAACACAAGTAAAGCTTAGTATCATTATGATCCATAACATTATTATTAACAAATAAGATTTTTTCATGTTAAACACTTTCCTTTAATATAAGTTGTTATAAACAGTTTATATTATGTATATTACCAAAAGCTTTAGCCATATACAACAAGTGTTAACTCATTGTAAAATAAGTGAAACATACATTTAATATACCACTCTTGGAAAGAAGAAATAAATATTGACAACGGCCAGTCATATGATATATACTGTATATATACGGCATATACGGTATATACTCAAAGAAAGGAGCAAAATATGGACATTGTTATTTCAAACTCCTCTGAGAAACCGATTTATGAGCAGATTACAACGCAGATAAAGGATGCTATTATTAAAGGGGTTCTTAAGGAAGCTGAAATACTTCCATCCATAAGAAGTCTCGCAAAGGAGTTAAAAATCAGTGTAATTACGACCAAAAGGGCGTACGACGAACTGGAAAGGGAAGGCTTTATATCCATTGTGCCCGGTAAAGGAACTTTTGTTGCGGCACAAAACAAAGACTTGTTAAGGGAGTCAAGGATAAGAATTGTAGAAGAAAAGCTAATTGAGGCGGTTGAAGCTGCAAAGTCTATAGGGCTATCGTTTGATGAACTTCTGGAGATGTTGAAACTGTTATTTGAGGAGGATGATTAAAATGACAGCGATTCTTGAAATAAAAAACCTGAGAAAAGAGTATAAAGATTTTTCTTTAAAGGATATAAATCTTACTCTTGAAAAGGGATTTATAATGGGCTTTATTGGACCGAACGGGGCCGGCAAAAGTACTACAATCAAGCTTATATTGAATCTTGTGAACAAAGACGGCGGAGAAATAAATATTTTTGGAAAAGACAATATAGCATTTGAGAAGGAAGTAAAAAACAGGATCGGATTCGTTTTGGACGAGGGTTATTATTATGAGGAGATTACTGTACGTGAAATGAAAAGCATAATTGCTCATTTTTATGACCGGTGGGATGAGGGAGCCTTTAAAAAATATGCTAAGGATTTTGGGCTTCCGATAGAGAAGAAAATTAGGGAGCTATCAAAGGGAATGAAGATGAAATTTTCACTGGCAATTGCACTTTCACATGATGCAGAACTTTTAATAATGGATGAGCCTACATCGGGCCTTGATCCTGTGGTCAGAAGTGAGCTTTTGGACATATTGAGCGATCTGATGCAGGATGAAAACAAAGGAGTATTTTTCTCGACCCATATTACTTCTGACCTGGACAAAATTGCCGACTATATAACATTTATAAATAATGGAGAAATAATTTTCAGCACAACCAAGGATGACATAATGGACAACTTCGGAGTGGTAAAGGGACCGAAGGAGTTAATTCGAAACAATGGCTCAAACGGGTTTATCGGAATAAGGGAGAATCAATATGGTTTTGAAGCCCTTGTTCAGAATAAGGAAGAATTCAGAAAACTATATGGTGATATAGCTGTGATTGAAAAGCCTACATTGGAAGATATTATGGTTTATTATACAAGGAGGGGTATATATGCTTAATCTTGTAATTAAAGATATCCTGGTGCAAAAGAAAATATTTATCGCTTCAATACTTTATATAATATTTTTTGTTATCGCATTCCAAAGCCTGGGAATGGGTATGTATACGGCCGCAATTGTCGCTATTGTCTATTTAATGGTTTCGGGCGGATTTGCTTATGACGATAAAAGCAAATCGGATATTATGCTGAACAGTCTTCCCATAAAGAGAGAAAATATTGTAATGTCAAAGTATATATCATTATTTGTCTATATTGCTATTGGAACAATAGCCTATATCGTTGTCACTTTTGTTATTTCACTGTTGAATACTCCTATTAAAACCTATCCTGTCACTATTGAATTGATAGTCAGTGCGGTTATTGCCGTGAGTTTGATGCATTCAATATCTTTTCCTTTGATTTTCAAACTGGGTTACGTCAAATCAAAGGCTTTCAACATGATATTTTTCCTTTCGTTTTTCTTTGGTGCTCCTTTGCTGATCGACTTTGTTTCGAAAGCAAACAGCGAAGTTACAACGGCTGTTTGGACTTTTTTAAAAAATCAATCCGATGTAGCTATAGTTTTTGAATTGTTGGTTTTATCTCTTGTATTTCTATCAATATCCTACGGAATTTCGGTTAGGCTGTATAAGAAAAGGGAGTTCTAAATCCGATACCCTTGAGTATTTGACGATTAATACACCCACTCTTGGGTATTAATAAAACTTAGAAATTGTGATATTATTCTATTGGTGCCATTTCTCAAATGGACATTGGCAAATTGTTGGAGCACTTGATGATCCGATAATTTATAGTTTTCGTTTCGTAAGTTGTAATTTAGAAGAGAGAATAGAAACCTTTGATTTAAAAATCAATTAACGGGGATTGGTGTGAGTATGAATATTGGCATAATAGGGGCAGGAAGAGTGGGCTGTGCTTTTGGTATCGGGCTTAAAAACAGCGGATTTTCCGTTGCGGGAGTATACAGTAGAAGTGACGAGTCCCAAAGATTTTTAAGCAGCAAGCTGGAATTAAACTGTATAAACGGCCTAAGAGAAACCGTTAAAAACTCTGAAGTTATTTTAATTTCGGTCCCGGACAACAGTATAAAAGACTTAGCCGTTGAAATAATTCAAAAGACAGAGGCGGAACATGTTGATTCCAAAACCTTTATACATCTTAGCGGTGCATTGACATCGGAAGTATTGGAGCCATTGCAAAAGGCCGGTGCTTTTGTTGGCTCTCTCCATCCCGTTCAGACTTTCGCGGACAGGGAGAACGGCTGGGAAAAGCTGTATAACATATATTATGGTTTTGAGGGTTGCGATAAGGCACGGGATATTGCCTTAAGAATCATTAAAGCCTTTGAGGGGAAAATCATTCATATCGACAAGAAGGACAAACCGTTGTATCACATGGCTGCATGCATAATCTCCAATTATACTGTGACCCTTTCCCATGTTGCCGGCAAAATATTAGAGAACATAGGAATTGATGGGGAGGATGCGGCAAAGGTCTTTTTACCCCTTATACAAAACACAGTGGATAACATTGGAAAGTTCGGAAGTGCTGGTGCACTTACCGGCCCTATATCAAGGGGAGATTATAAGGTCGTTGAAGAACACATAAAGGCTCTTATCGGTTTGGAACCGCAAATTAGTGATATATATAAAATATTGGGCCAAAAGACAATTGACCTGGCACTTATAAAAGGGACTCTTTTAGATGACAGTGCAGATAAGTTAAGGAGTCTTTTGTCATAATATTTCGGGTTGCTTGTATGGCACCTTGTGAATTTGATTCCGGTAATTAAAATATATTTGTCAATAAGAGCATAAATTAAATATAGGGTGTGGGGAGAAGGTTTATGGATTCCGAATACTTAAGAAAACTATTGGAAAAAGTTAAAGATGGAAATGTAACCGTTGATGAAGCTTTGCTCGAACTAAAAAAACTTCCCTTTGAGGATCTGGGCTTTGTTAAGGTTGACCATCACAGGAATATAAGAAACGGTTATCCTGAGGTGATTTATTGCCAGGGAAAAACCGCTGAACAGGTTAAAAAAATTGTGGAAAAGCTGATGGAAAGCAACAATAATATCATGGCTACCAGGGCCGATGTTAAGGTCTATGAGGCTATAAAGGAGATTACTTCCGATGTTGTTTACCATGAGGCAGCAAGGATTGTGGTAGTTAAGAAGAGAGATATACCTGTTTCCGACAAGATTGTTGCTGTTTTGACTGCCGGTACATCGGACATTCCTGTGGCTGAAGAAGCTGCGGTTACCTGCGAGACCATGGGAAACCGTGTTGAAAGGGTATACGATGTAGGAGTTGCCGGAATTCACCGTTTGTTTGCCAGGGCGGATATTATTTTGAACGCAAATGTGCTGATAGTTGTGGCGGGGATGGAAGGAGCCCTTGCAAGCGTGGTCAGCGGTTTGGTGGATAAACCTGTGATAGCTGTACCTACCAGCGTTGGATACGGTGCGAATTTTGGAGGTCTTTCTGCCCTATTGTCCATGCTGAACAGTTGTGCTGCAGGAATCGGCGTTGTGAATATTGATAACGGATTTGGTGCCGGTTTTCTGGCGGCAATGATTAATAAGCTTTAAGAAGAGAGGATAAGACATGAAGCTACTTTATTTTGATTGCTTTTCAGGTATAAGTGGAGATATGGTTTTAGGAGCCCTTATCGATTTGGGTATTGATGTTGATGTTTTTAAAAGTGAACTGCAAAAACTCGGTTTGGACGAGTTTGATATTTCCGTTGAAAAAAAGATGAAAAATTCAATAACTGTGACTGATGTTGACGTTTTAATAAAGGATAAGGTTCATGACCATGTTCATAGCCATGGCTGCGAAAAGGAACAAAATCATGACCATGGCTGCGAAAAGGGACAGCATCATAATCATGGCTGCGAAAACGGTCCTCATGGCAGATATCATCATCACCATGCTTCCGCTCGCAACCTTGCAGATATTGAAAAAATCATCGATGACAGCAATCTGAAGGATAGCGTGAAGCAGCTCAGCAAGAAGATTTTCGGTGAGATAGCCCGGGCTGAGGCAAAGGTTCACAATAAGCCTGTAAGTGATGTCCATTTTCATGAGGTGGGAGCTGTAGATTCCATAGTGGACATTGTGGGAGCTTCGATTTGTATTGATCTTTTGAATGTGGACCGGATTTATTCATCGCCTTTGCATGACGGGACAGGTTTTATTGAGTGCCAGCACGGAAAATTGCCCGTGCCGGTTCCGGCGGTTATGGAGATGCTCAAGGAGAGTAATATACCCTACATAGTTGAGGACGTTAATACGGAGCTTATAACCCCAACGGGTATTGGGATAATAAAAACTATTGCATCCGGATTCGGTACAATGCCGCCAATGACAGTAGACAAAGTGGGATACGGAGCAGGAAAAAGGGAAACAGGAAGGCTTAATGCACTAAGGTGTGTTTTGGGCACAACCTCGGACGAAGGCATTAAGGATAACGAAATAGCGGTGCTGGAGACCAATATTGATGATATGAATCCTGAGGTGTTGGGCTATGTAATGGACTTGCTTTTTGAAAGCGGGGCATTGGAAGTGTATTATACACCGGTATACATGAAAAAGAACAGGCCCGGTGTTATGCTGACGGTTCTATCGGAAAAAGAAGATGAAAAGAAGCTTGAGGACATTATATTAAAGGAGACCTCGACTTTGGGTATTAGAAAAACTTTTGCCACAAGGTATGTCATGAACCGTGAAAACAGGTGGGTTGACTCAGAGTTTGGGAAAATAAGCGTTAAAGAAGCATATTATGAAGGTATTAAAAAGTTTGCACCCGAGTTTGAAGATTGCAGGAAGGCTGCCCAAAAGCATAATGTGCCCTTATGGAAGGTTTACAATGCGGCGATAAAACAGATTTAACACAAAAATGCGGAAGGCTCTGTAACTTTCTTAAAGGTGCTTCTTCCGTATTTTTTTCACCCGGATAACTTACACCCATTAACGGAATAGATGCGGAGAGGAAAATATGCTTTACAACAAATTTTCATCCTATTTAAAAAACAGATACGGGACGAAGGTATATAAGCTGCCACTGAACCTGCCTGTCACATGTCCGAACCGTGACGGTAGAATCAGTGACAAGGGCTGTATTTTTTGCGGTGAGGAAGGGGCAGGCTTTGAAAACCTTCCCAACTGCCTTGGAATAAAGCAACAGCTCAGCCTGAATTCCAAATATATTGGGGCAAACTATAATTCAGACAAGTTTATCGCATATTTTCAAAATTACTCTAACACCTATCTGCCCCTTTCTGATTTTAAAATATATATAAATGAGGCGTTGTCGGAAAACATTGTTGCCCTTTATATATCCACCCGACCTGACTGTATAAAGGATTCATACCTTGAGTTTTTGAAGGAAATCAAAGCTTCAAAAGGAGTGGATATTGTAATAGAGTTGGGATTGCAGACGGTCAATTACCACACTCTGAGGTTTTTAAACCGGGGACACCTGTTAGCTGAGTTTATTGACGCAGTCTTGGCGGTAAAGTCCTATGGGCTGGAATCCTGTGCCCACTATATACTTGACTTGCCGATGGATTCCATGGAGGATCTGATTGAAGGTGCAAGAATACTGTCGGCTTTGGGTGTAAGCCAAGTAAAGTGCCATTCTCTTTATATTTTAAAGGGTACAACCTTGGGGGACATGTACGAACGGGGAGAAATTCGGCCCTTAAGTCTAGAGGAATACATAGACAGGGCAGTATCTTTTCTCGAATATCTTAACCCTTCCATTGTGGTACAAAGGCTTATAGGCCGTGCACCGAAAGAAAGAACCCTCTTTTGCAATTGGGGAATGAGTTGGTGGAAAATACATGACCTTATTGAAAAGAAAATGACTGAGGAAGGCAGTTATCAGGGCAAAAGATTTGACTACTTGAACGGCAGGGCTCTTACATGACGTTGCAATCATTTAAATGAGAGTAAGAGGTTATAATGAGGTGCTACTATAAGATACTGATATTAGCTTTTTCATAAAACGAGGGAGGATAAAAAAATAAACGAGAAAAAAATAAACGAGAAAAAAATAAGAGAGAATAGAGGCGATGAAAGGTGAAGAAAAATATGGAAGAAACATTGCGGAACTTAAGTTTCTGGAATATTTTCTTCACCTTGGCATACACTCTCAGCCGATTGCATTTTTCGGCCAATATTTCTCTTTTGCGGAATATTACTTTATCTAGGCATTCGCTTTGGGATAAACCTTAGCATACACTTTCCTTAATTATTCTTTGCTTCTCAAATATTCATCAATCGCCTTTGCTGCATTTTTACCTGCACCCATCGCAAGAATAACAGTTGCCGCTCCCGTTACCGCATCTCCACCGGCATAAACCCCTTCTATACTGGTAGAACCGGTTTTTTCATCGGCTATTATGCCACCCCATTTTTGAGTATCCAACCCGGGAGTGGCAGATGTTATCAATGGATTTGGAGTTTGGCCTATGGCAATGATAACTGTTTCTACTTCGATAACATGTTCCGAGCCTGCCTTTGCAACCGGTCTTCTTCTTCCGGATACATCCGGCTCACCTAACTCCATTTCAACACATTCCATACCCTTTACCCAGCCGTCCTCTGTGCCGAGAATCCTTGTGGGATTTGTAAGGAGTTTGAATATGATGCCTTCTTCTTTTGCGTGGTGTACTTCTTCAAGTCTTGCAGGCATTTCGGCTTCAGAACGGCGGTATACAATATAGACGTTTTGTGCTCCAAGCCTTTTAGCACATCTTGCCGCATCCATTGCAACGTTTCCGCCGCCAACGACAGCAACGTTTTTGCCGATCTTTACAGGTGTATCATAATCCGGGAACTTATATGCCTTCATAAGGTTTATTCTTGTGAGAAACTCATTTGAAGAGTACACACCATTGAGGTTTTCACCCGGGATTTTCATAAAGCTGGGCAATCCGGCACCCGAACCTATAAATATGGCTTCATAGCCTTCTTCTTTAAGTTCTTCGAGAGTGAGCACCTTTCCAATAACCATATTGGTTTTAATTTCCACGCCAAGCTTCTTAATAGTATCTATTTCTTTCTGTACCAGTTCTTTTGGCAGCCTGAACTCGGGAATTCCGTACATCAATACGCCTCCGGGCACATGGAAAGCTTCAAAGACAGTGACATCATAACCCATTTTTGCCAGATCACCGGCACATGCCAGCCCTGCAGGACCAGAACCGATTATTGCAACTTTTTTCCCACTCTTATTGGGCTTTTCAACAAAATCTTCCGCATTTTTTATATGCCAGTCTGCTGCAAACCTTTCGAGCCTTCCTATAGCGACCGGTTCACCCTTTATACCCCGCACGCAGCGTTGTTCGCACTGGGTTTCCTGGGGACACACCCTTCCGCATATTGCAGGAAGACTGTTGGTTTCCTTAATTTTATTATATGCCTCTTCAAATTTACCCTGAGCAACCAGACTAATAAACTCAGGAATTTGTACATTGACCGGACACCCTTGCACACAAGGCTTGTTTTTGCAGTTTAAACACCTTTGGGCTTCTTCGATTGCCATCTGCTCGGTGTAACCCGATGCAACCTCTAAGAAGTTTTTATTCCTGACATCCGGTGCCTGTTCGGGCATGGGAACCTTTTTCAATGACATGTTAGGCATCTTTACCTATCCCCCAATCTACAGGAATGTTCTTCGCTTTTATAAATATTCTGTCTTCTAATTGCTTCATCAAAATCCACCAAGTGTCCGTCAAAATCGGGACCGTCCACACATGCGAATTTTGTTTCTCCGCCCACTGTCACCCTGCACCCTCCGCACATACCTGTACCGTCAACCATAACAGGGTTCATGCTAACAATGGTCTTTATTCCGTACTGCTTTGTGAGGCTGCTTACAAACTTCATCATTACCAAAGGACCAATTGCTATTACCAAATCGTATTTGTTGCCTTCTTCTATCAATTCCTTAAGGACATCGGTAACGAAGCCTTTTTTGCCGTTGGAGCCATCGTCCGTAGTAATGTAAAGCTTGCTGCTAACGGCTTTCATTTTATCCTCCAATATAATAAGGTCTTTATTTCTAAAACCTATAATTGAATGGACCTCGACACCCATCGAGTTTAATTTTTTAGCCTGAGGATAAGCTATCGCTGTTCCTAGGCCTCCTCCAATTACTGCTGCTTTTTTGATGCCTTCAAAATGTGATGCTTTTCCTAAAGGACCGACAAAATCAAGTATGTGGTCTCCTTCATTAAGTTCTCCCAAAGCAATGGTGGTTTTTCCCACCTCCTGAAATATAATGGTAACGGTGCCTTGGGTTCGATCGTAATCCGCAATGGTCAAAGGAATTCTTTCTCCGTTTTCACTTATCCTGAGAATGATAAACTGTCCCGGTTCTGCCTTTTTGGCTATATGTGGAGCATCTATCTCCATCAACTTAACCTGAGGGTTAAGAACCTCCTTCTTAACTATTCTAAACATTATTGGGACTCCTTTCAAATAAAAATCAGATCACTCATCACCACTAATTTTAAATATAATATGTCCTTAAGTCAATCATGGTGCAAGAAAAAATAATTTCATATAATAAACACGTCAATATATAAATACGTTATAGTTTTATAAATACGCGGATATTTTAGTTTTAGTATATGAAACTATCGAATAATAAACTTGCATATATTTTGTTAAGAGAATCAATCAAAAACGCAGTTAAAACCATTGGTATAGCGGCTAAACACAATAATGACAGGATTACATTAAATGGGTAAAATTTTGAAATTCGAAATTTTTTAAATTAATACTTGCAATTTTGTTGCTCTTCTGTTACAATTCAAATGCAAGGTATTTAGCATTCAAAAAATAACGCTTTTGGTGTATATATAGTTACTGATAAATTTCAAAAGATTATCAGTGATACCATCATAATACACCAACAAGATTGTATATTTGTGGATGATGAATGTCGACAGTTTTAAATATGGAGGGAGTTAAAATGAAGCTATTATCCAATATTATGGAACAAGTTATTAAAAAGAACCCAAATGAGCAGGAATTTCATCAAGCGGTGGAAGAAGTATTGGAATCATTAGAGGTTGTTGCTGAAAACAACCCGGAATACTTAAAGGCCGGGATATTTGAGAGGATAGTTGAGCCTGAAAGACAGATAATTTTCAGAGTACCCTGGGTTGATGACAACGGAAAAGTACAGGTAAACAGGGGATTCAGAGTTCAATTCAACAGTGCCATAGGACCTTATAAGGGAGGTCTCAGATTCCATCCGTCGGTTTGCCTCGGAATTATTAAGTTCCTTGGATTTGAGCAGATTTTCAAGAATTCACTTACAGGTCTTCCTATGGGGGGAGGAAAAGGTGGAAGTGATTTTGATCCCAAGGGTAAGTCCAACGGTGAAATAATGAGATTTTGCCAGAGCTTTATGACGGAGCTTTGCAAACATATAGGACCGGATACCGATGTTCCCGCGGGAGATATCGGTGTAGGCGGCCGCGAAATTGGTTATATGTATGGAATGTATAGAAAAATCAGAAATGAGTTTACAGGTACTTTAACGGGTAAAGGTTTGACATGGGGCGGAAGTCTTGCAAGAACCGAAGCTACGGGATATGGATTGTGTTATTTCATGGAAGAAGCTATGAAGACAATAAAAGGAAAATCCTTTAAAGGCACAACAGTAGTAATATCCGGTTCGGGTAATGTTGCCATTTATGCTACTGAGAAGGCACAGCAGTTAGGAGCAAAAGTTGTGGCATTAAGCGATTCCAACGGATATATTTACGATCCTGATGGAATTAAACTTGATACCGTTAAACAAATAAAAGAAGTAGAGAGAAAAAGAATCAAAGAATATGTCAAGCATCATCCTAATGCCCAGTATACCGAAGGTT
>DAOOJC010000007.1:0-13959 GCA_035384905.1 Acetivibrio sp.
TAATTATTGCAATACTATAGTCTTCATGTGAAAACCTTTTATCTTTCCCTTCCTCGTACTTAGGATTACCTTGAGGAATAAAAGGCATAAGCTCTTCTCCAGCGTGCGAAAAGGGTGAATGCCCTATATCATGTAGTAGAGCCGCAAACCTGATAATCCTTCTATCCCTCTCAAGCCCTGCATCATTAAAATTCAATACTTCTTTCAAAAACCGCTGCCGTTTTTTTATAATATTATCATAAAAAAGTGTAGCAAGGTGCATAACCCCCAAAGAATGCTCAAACCTGGTGTGATTGGCCCCAGGATATACCATATCGGTTAACGAAAGTTGTTTTATTCTCCTCAAACGCTGATATACAGGATGATTAATTATTTCCCGTTCCCAATCGTCATATGTAATAAAACCATATATTATATCTCTTGTTTCATATACACCCATTACAATAAACCTCACTACTTACATATGATGCAAAAACATAGTTGAAGTACTTAAAAGTACAGTGTTTGTCCTCATTTTATTTTCATTACTTAACAACTGCTACATATATTATACCGAACATATGTTCATTTGTAAATAGTCAATATATTTATCAATTTTATCACAAAACCATTTTTCGCTGTTATCCGTTCCTGCCCTGTGTCAATACTTTTTGTCGGCGTAACCAACCCAGCCGCCTTCTTTTACAAGGGCTTTGTCAAACTCTCCCACAGCAAAATCCATCTCTTCAGACTTACCAGCCGATGAAACAATAATCTTGTCTCTATCAACATCAACTTCTATTGATGTTTCTTTATTTTCATAATTATCAAAAAGGTAATCGATCTTTTCTTTCGGCAGCTCAATTGCAAACATGCCGCAGTTGTACATGTTCTGCCTGAAGATCCTTGCAAAGCTTTGTGCAATTACAACATTAATGTTGTTAACTTCCAAAGCCCACGGGGCATGTTCCCTAGATGAACCGCACCCGAAATTCGCCCTGGTGACGATAACGGATTTGCCTTCAACATCTTTTTTGGGATCAAAGCCGTCCAGCCTCAAGTCCTCCAAAAGGTAAGGCTTTAGTGCCTCCTTTGTTATCTCCGTAAGGTATTTTGCAGGAATTATTTCATCGGTGTTTATGTCGCTTCTATCTAAAAACAGTACTTTTCCGCTAAAAGTCTTCATCTTATTCCCCCTTTTCATTATATAAACCGGAGTTTATAATATATCCTTTAATTGCCGTAGCTGCAGCAGTTGCAGGGCTCATCAAATGAATCATTCCGCCTTTTCCCATACGTCCGTTAAAATTCCGGTTTGTTGTAGAGGCACATACCTCACCTGCGGCCAATACTCCGTTGCTCATACCAAGGCAGGCCCCACAGGTAGGATTTGTCACACAGAAGTTGGCTTCCTGGAAAATCTCTATAATTCCTTCTTTAAGTGCCGCTTTATACACATCCGGTGTGGCAGGGCTTACTATTCCGCGGACATTATCACTGATCTTTTTGCCTTTTAATACCTCGGCTGCAATCCTGAGGTCTTCAATCCGGCCGTTCGTGCAGCTGCCAATGTAGACCTGGTCAACTTTTGTCCCCGTCATTTCGCTTACGGTCTTAACCTCATCCGGCTTATATCCGAAAGTAACCATCGGTTCCAAATCTGACAGGTCATACTCATATACTTTCTCGTATTCGGCACCTTCATCGGATTTCCACTCGGAGTACCTTTTAATAGCCTCTTCTTTAGTACTAAATTCATCTTTAATATAATCCCACAGATAATCCACTGTTTTGGCATCGGGGTAACAAATACCGCAGGTTCCGCCCGCTTCAATTGCCATATTGCACAAGGTCATTCTCGACTCCATGGACATCTCATCCACAATAGGACCCGTAAACTCGATAACCCTGTTGGTAGCACCGTTTACGGTTAATTCTTTTATTACGAAAAGAATTACATCCTTGGCATATACACCGGGTTTTAATTTACCGTTTAATACTATCTTTATGGTTTTAGGAGAACGAAAAGCACATACTCCTTTTAGTATTCCCACTTCCAAATCCGTAGTCCCAACCCCTGCAGCGAAAGCTCCAAAAGCTCCATGGGTGCAGGTGTGGGAATCTCCCATTATTATGGTGTATCCGGGCCTTACAAATCCTTTTTCGGGGAATAAGGCATGGCATACTCCGTTGCGTCCGATATCAAAGAAATCTTTAATCCCGTGCCTTCTGGCCCAATCACGGAGTATTTTTCCCTGCTCGGCTGTTTTACTGTCCTTTGCTGGTGTAACATGGTCAATTACTGCTTTGATTTTTTCGGCATCAAAAACCCTGTCCATTCCCCTGTTTTGCAAATCGGTTATTGCTATAGGTGTCGTAATTTCATGACAGAATACCGCATCAAGCTTTAACACATGAGTGTCGGGAAAGGGCATATCAACCCTGTGGGCATCAAATATTTTTTCAGCTATTGTTTTATTCATACAAATCACCCTCTATTATTTATTCCGTAGTTCATAATGGTTCGTTAATTGATAGAAGTATTAATGTCTTTTAAAAATATGTTATCATCCACAAATAAATATATTATATTAACTATGTTATCATTATAATATTTCGTATATAATATTACTTCCTAAAATATATCTAAAATATATTGAATTTTTAATGATTATTGACCTTTTAGAAAAGCTTAACATCGAATGATGCGGATAATAGTAACATCCTTCAGTCATCATTGTGCTTGTGAATTATGTAATATCAAAAAAACTGCTTATTTCTGCCATGGGCAAAAGTAGAATTCGTCTTTATTAACATTGATTAGTTTATGGCACAAATTTGTCACAATTTGATGGGTAATAAAATTAATTATGGAATATATCTGCTATCTGCAAAAAACTAAACCCCTCTCAAACCTAGTATTTGCAAGGGGTTTGGCGGAGAGAGAGGGATTCGAACCCTCGGTACGCTATTAACGTACACACGATTTCCAGTCGTGCGCCTTAGACCAGCTCAGCCATCTCTCCATTTAAGTATCACATAAATAAAGCCTTTCGGCTATTATATGATGCACTATTCAGTTCAATCACCCGAATATTATAACACGGTAAACTGTAAAAAAGCAATAGAAAATACAAATTAAAATATTATTTTCTATGCAGTAATATATACCATGGAGTTAAAAATCAAGGAAGCTTCCATTCAATAAACCCTAAGCCCCTATGGGCTTAGGGTTTATTGAAATCTTTTCCATTATCCGAATTTATTATACCCTACAGTATTTCGCCTTCCGGTATCGGCTTTTTAAGAATATCTTTCAAATCGTCCAAAGGTATTTCAAACTCGAGAGGTTCATCCATTGTGTAATCCAATGTCTGGAAGTATATTACAAGACTATTTCCCTTAAGGTAATATCCCTGTGTTTCTTCAATACTTACAAATTCTTTGATAGTCTCAACTTCCAAGCTGTCAAACTTTTCTTTCAGTATTGAGTTTATCTTCTTTTTATATTTTTTGTTCTTAAATAATTCAGAAAGAAACAAATCTTCCGCACTGTTAAGATCAAAGGTATATGTATCGATAATAATGTCGCTCATTTCATCTTCCATCTGGGATTCAATATAGAACTTAATGCTAAGTTTTTCTTTTGATTTGTATGGAACTTCATATCTTACTGTTGAAGTCTCCTGAATTCCCATATCTTCACCGAGGCCGCACAGTCCTTTATACTCTTCGACTCTGTTTTTTATGGTTTCATTGATTTTGTCTTCAATCCTCTTGTCAATTAAGTCCTTTACCACTGGATAACTTAAACTCATTGTTGATTGTCCCTCTGAAAGCTCCTCAGTTTGTGTCACTAATTGATATTGGTCGGTTAACTCGCTGGCCTGCAGCTTCTCCTTCTTTTCACCAGAACACCCCACTAAAACAAAGGATAATAAGAGCAAATAAATTACTAACTTCTTCACTGGAATATCCCTCCACTTGTTATAAAATATTAATGTCTATTTTTTAAAGCATGTCCTCTATTAATATAACATATCTTTAAGAAAAATTAAATATAAAAAAAATCCCGCTAAAAAAGCAGCAACGGAATTCTTTTCCGAAGCTGCCCCTTATTATCATCTTTTCTTACGTCTAATCAATCATTTGAAAATTTGGACAAGGATTTAATGGCTAAAAATCCTAAAACAAATGTAACTATAGAAATCAGAACAGAACTTATCCACCAAAACGCATCGGGACTTTCAGGAATTGCGGGTAATATTTTGTCACGAAAAATCTCTGCTGTGGAGCCAAGAACAAATCCAATAATCGCACAATAGGTCTGATGGGGAAATTTATTTAATGTCCATTCAATTGGTTTTGTAATCAGAAAAACACCTATTAACGTTGCAATTCCCAATATTCCAACGTAAACAACATCAAAGCTCGTTACTGCACCAAGAATGGCATCATACATACCCAATACCAGCAGCATATGGGAGGTACTAATGCCCGGTAGCACCAAAGCCAAGGCAATTATAATACCAACGAGCAGTAACATCAAATAATGAGTGACTCCTGAACCGATGCTGACATCGACACTTCCTTCCGGAATAAATCCAATGGATATTACAACGAGGAAACCCAACAAGAAATAAATACCTGAAGATATTCTAAGCGAAGATTCCTTTGTCTTCTTATACAGTGCAGGAATACCACCGACTACCGCCCCCAGGAAAAACACGGATACAGGCAGCGGAAATTTTTCCAGCATCCATTTTAATAAAAATGCAAGGGAACAAATACCGGCACCGGCTCCAATACAGAACTTCAGTAAAAATAACGTATTGCCCTTGATATCCTTCCAAAAATTACTGACTGAGCTTATAAGCTTATCATAAATTCCCAACAGAATGGCCATAGTACCGCCGCTCACTCCGGGAACGCTCATTGACGAGCCTATAGTATATCCTTTTAACATTATTATTAAGTCATCTTTAAACTTGTTCTTCATCTACATAAATACACCTTTAATTGCGGTGTATTCCTCCTTTTAATCTATGATTTTTCATGAAAATAACCGCACTGAAATTATAGCACCATATATTACTAGTGTCAAGCACAATCCTTTCGTTGCTTATACATCACTTTATACCTCATCATCGAGGTATACATAATAATACTGCTTTCCATCACTTGTGATATGTCTCGCCGTTTATTATTTTGAAAGCCCTGAATACTTGCTCTAAAAGTATCAATCTTGTCAGCTGGTGTGGAAATGTCATATCTGAAAGTGAAAGCCTTAAGTCTGCCATCCCCAGAAGCTCTTTGTCGATTCCCAGCGACCCTCCAATAACAAATGTAATGTGTGATTTACCCGAAAGGAAAAAAGAATTGATCCTGTTGGCAAAATCCGGAGAACCCAGTTTTTCGCCGTGCACATCCATAATGATTAAAACAGTCCCCGGCTTGAGTCTTTTTATGACCCTCTCGGCCTCCTTTTTCTTAACCTGTTCCTCCTGAACACTGCTCAAGCTGTCTGGTGCCTGCTCGTCATTAACCTCAATTATTTCCAGCTCACAAAACCTGGAAAGCCTTTTACTGTATTCATTTATGCCTTCCTTAAGATATTTTTCTTTTAATTTTCCTACTGCTATTACCGTTAACTTCATATCTCACACCAATAAAATACTGCCGGACACAACTTTCCCGGCTTTTATAAAATTTCTTTTATCACATCTCTACGACCCGGCCTGCCCGGTCCCTCAACGCAACCGACAGCTTTATATCTTTTTCAATATCTATGTTTTTTTCTCTCAAAATGCTGCGTACAGTCTCATACGCCAGCTCAGGAAAATTATTTTCCTTACTCAAATGCCCCAATAAGAAGTTCCTGGTCCCCTTCTCCGCCAAATACGCCACAACCTTCCCTGCCATTTCATTGGACAGGTGCCCCAACTCTCCCAGAATCCTTTTCTTTAATGGCCATGGGTACGGGCCTACCTTCAACATTTCCACATCGTGGTTTGATTCAATCAGCAGCAAATCGCTTCCTTCGATATGGCATAACAAATCTTTGTTCATATGTCCGATGTCGGTAGCGGTTGTAACCTTACTGTTTCCGATAAAGAAGTTAAATCCCACCGGTTCGGCGGCATCGTGAGGTATCGGGAAAGCCTTTATGGTTATGTTTCCTATCTCAAACTCTCTTCCGGTATCAAAATACATTTTATTTTTCAGGCTCACAGGGCCAATGCTATGCTCCATAGCTTCCCAGGTGTTCTGGTTTGCGTATATCGGAACATCCACCTTCCTTGATACTACGCCCACCCCACAAATATGGTCGCTGTGTTCATGGGACACTAAAATAGCACTTAATTCCGAAGGCTTCTCACCAATTGAAACCAGTGCTTCAAAAATCCTTTTACCGCTAAGGCCGGTATCAATCAGGATTTTTGTATTTCCATCCGAAAGAAATATGGCATTGCCACTGCTTCCGCTATATAAACTGCAAAACTTTATCATTCGTAATCTCCTTATAGAACAGAGAACCGTCCCCTGTTCTATGTTCTATTCTATTTTCTTGATATATCGGCACCCAGGCCCTTCAGCTTGGTTTCCAGGTTCTCATATCCCCTGTCTATGTACTCTACATTATACACCTCTGTCACACCTTCTGCAACAAGTCCGGCTATAACCATTGCCGCCCCTGCTCTGAGGTCCGTCGCCCTCACCGGTGCCCCTGACAGCCTCGGAACTCCTTCAATTACCGCCATTCTTCCTTCAACCTTTATCTTAGCCCCCATCCTTTTAAGCTCGTCAACATACTGAAACCTGTTATCCCATATCCCTTCAGTTATTGTGCTGGTTCCGTTTCCCCTGCAAAGCAAAACGGCAACCGGGGGATGAAGGTCTGTTGGAAATCCCGGGTATGGCAGCGTCTTAATATTCACCTTATCCACCCTGTCGGTACCGACAACCCTCATATAATCTCCGCCTTCATCAATCCTCACATTCATCTCAACAAGCTTCGCACTTAAAGACTCCACATGCTTGGGAATTATGTTCCTAATAGTTACATCTCCCTTTGTGGCAGCTGCAGCTATCATAAACGTGCCTGCTTCTATCATGTCCGGAATAACCGAATGGGTCGCCCCTCCTGCCAGACTGGATACACCCTTTATTTTGATAACATCCGTTCCGGCCCCTTTAATATTGGCACCCATGGCATTTAAAAAGTTCGCAACATCAACTACATGCGGCTCCTTTGAAGCATTCTCGATAGAGGTTATTCCCTCCGCCTTAACAGCCGCTAGCATTATATTTATGGTTGCACCAACACTTACCACGTCCAAATATATCTGACAGCCTTTCAGCTTTTCAGCCTCCAGCTTAACAATTCCACGGTCAATTTCAACTTTCGCACCCAATGCCTCAAACCCTTTTATATGCTGATCGATAGGCCTAAAGCCAAAATCACATCCTCCGGGCATTGATACCTCTGCTTTTTTAAATTTCCCCAAAAGAGCTCCCATTAAATAATAGGACGCCCTAAGTCTTTTTACCATATCGTATGTGGCAATATTCGATTTCAAGCCTTGAGTTTTTATATTAAGAACCTCATTATCCTCAAAAGTAATATCGGCACCCAACTCTTTCAATATATCGGCAAGTGCCTTAACATCACTGATATCAGGTACGTTCTCTATTCTGCACGGTCCATCTACCAAAATGGAAGCTGGTAAAATCGCAACAGCAGAATTTTTTGCACCGCTTATACTAACTTCGCCTCTTAGAGGTTTTCCCCCTGTTATAATTAATTTCTCCAATTAATCCCCCACCCGCCAATTATTACTTTAGTATGAGCAAATATCTTCTTCTTAGATTATACTACTAAATTAGAACATTTTACACATTATTTTTTAAATCCTATTCAATTTCATCCCCGTCATACGCATTAAAGTATCTTCTGACCGTATTATCCTTATCCTGAATTTCAATGCACCATACGGGAATACCGTCCGATTCCCTTCTGCCATCATCCCTTTTCGGGTTTTTAAAGCCCAGATCAATCCTGTTAATTGTTATATCCTTAAAGGTTTCGTGATTCTTAAACAGCACCTGATGTACCGGCATTACCTTTTTACTGTTTCTTATGCCGTCAACCTTCTGATATCTGCACTCAACTTCCAAATCCTTATCCGATAAACTCACGGTAATGTGGTTTTCAATAATCCAGAAATTCTTGTATTTTTGCCTGAAAACATAAGTTGTTGTTCCTTTTTTGTCTTGTTCCACAGAATCAATTTTATAATCCAATACTGGTATTTCTGTTCCCTTAAGAATTTTTTCAACATAACCCAGGATTTTATCCGGATTATTTAAGCCTGATATCATCCCTTCCGGCTCCGTGTTCTTATATGAAAAGCTATACTCGTCTTTAAATCTCAGTTCCTTTCCGTCCCTTTCCACAACCTCTTGCATCAGTAAATTGTCAATATCGGTTCCGGCACCAAATATATTTTGAATCAGCTTTTTGCGGTCGATACTTATTTTTTTGTAAACCAGGTTACCTGCACTCCCGTTATAATCCGGTATGCTGCAATTAATTTCAACTCCTCTTTCCTTAAGAGCCAGTCTTGTGTTTGAAATAGTCTCCTTTGTAACTCTGCTTCCCCTTAATTCATTTATTATAACGGCACTAAGGAAAACATTCAGAAGGATAAAAATCAATATAAGAATATTCTTTGCTCTTGACCAATCCATCGCTATCCTCCCTATTCCGGCTTTTCCCTCATGGGAACAATGTATTTTTTACCTTGCATAGTCTCAATACTCCAAACAGGCTTCAACGGCTGAACATCGGCAGAATACTTTATCTCATATACAACATTTACATCCCTGATGGAAAAATCATTCCTATCCAATCCACTATTATTGGCAAATACATCCTCAAACATATACTCAAATTTAACATTAAGATTAAATTTTTCATTTCCCTTTTTAAAGTCCTTTAAAAGCCAATAGCAGTTTAACACCCTCTTACTGTTTACATCTATAGTTATGGCATGATTTAAGCTTTTTCCGTCTTTGTTGTTTATTTTATAATCGTCAAGGGAAACAGGTCTGCCCTTGTATTTATAGTCAAAGGTAAAGGTATAATAATTTTGATTCCTCGTTATTCCCGACAGATAAATGTCAATCTCCGGGGAAATTAATTCTTCCCTGCTCTTGATAAAATTCAGTGCCTTGTTCAAGGCCTCACTCTCGCTGCCTTTATCGTTATTGTCAATTACATAAAGATATCTGTATTCCAACAAACCATCCCTGTAAATCCTATACATGTTGCTGAGATTTTGAAATACTATTACATTATAAACATCAATATTTTTCATATACTCATCATTGTCTTCTCCAAGAATAACTTGTGCCATATCTGCCAATTCTTCATTGGAACGGGTATTTTTGATTCTATCCGGAACATGGCAAACAAGATTTTCGAATTCCCGGAAACTATTGCCCTTTGCCACTATCAGTACGTCGGGACTCAAATAATCATACACATAGTTTGATATGTACTCCTTAACAACATTATATCCATCGCTGTCTTCTTCGTACAATTGACCTATGATATTATCATAATCATTGATATGTAATCCTTTTTGTTCAAAGGGCATGACGTATTTGTTAACACTCGTACCATTGTACACATATATCGTTAGATTTCGATTGATGTTTTCCGATGGAAGAATTGCCATCTTGTAAATTCCGCCGGGTTTAAAATCAGAATCCGGATTGACATTCAGAAATGCTGCAAGAAGTTCCGTACTTATGTTGGTCTTAAACTCAATTACAAAGGATTTCCTTAATACTACCTCTCCCCAATACTCCCTGTTGTATTCGCCCTGGTGATTAACGCCTTTTTTAGTCAAAAGGTTACTGATATAAACTCTCGCTTCGTCCCACAACATAGAATAAAACTCATGGTCCTCATCAATTACCCAATGCGGATTCTCAAACCCTTCTGTAACTACAATCCTGTAGGGTTTAAAAAAATATCCGATATCATATACCGTTTCATTTTTTTCTGAATTAAAAAAACCCCATAAAAAATTAGTAGGCACTCTCTGATTTTGATAATACCAAAGGATACCTACCTGTATAAAACTCGTTATAACTAATAAAAACAATATGTACAACTTAAATCTTTCCCGATTTAATCCCTTCATTCATATACCAGACCTTTATTTTCCGAATAGAACGTTCAAAATATCTGTAATCCTTAAAAATCCATTCTTAATTGAATCCTTTACGCTCTTTTCAAGCAATGTAACAGTGAAGGTATTTACCTGCAAATTCTCTCCGGGTTTAAGCATGTTCGCCTTTCCATCAGAATCTCTATAAGCAATTATCCTAATCTTGTTGGCACCATTTTTGGGGAGTGTAATCTCTTTCATGAAAAACCCCGAAACTCCTATTTGCCATGTATCCTCACCGTCTATATTCTTAAAGGGTTCAAACTTTTCTGTGGATTCATTGTACATGAGAAGTTTTATTGTTATGTTTTCCTTATCGGAATTGCCGCAGAGCACGTATGATTCTTTAAACGTAGTTTCGTCACCTTCGGGACGGGTTATAGTAACCAGAAACTGTGCGGTTTCCTGAGTATCTTTATTCGAAAACACCTCAGGAATATCATCCTGTGCAAAGGCATTAATACATAAACTTATTGCAAAAATAAAAACCGAAAACATCACAATCATTTTTTTCATCATATCACAACACCTCTTAACAAGGTAATATCTCATATATTATTCTATTACCCCTTTTACTACATAAATTATACTATAAAAGTGTTACAATACTGTTACATCGCATTTAAAATTCAGTTACATATGGGCAGTCTTACAGTAACCTCAGTCCCTTTCCCCAATTCACTTGAAACGGATATCTTGCCGTTGTGTGCCTCAACTATTTCCTTTGCAATTGCAAGCCCGAGTCCTGTCCCCCCCATTTCTCTGGAACGTGCCTTGTCAGTTCTGTAAAATCTCTCAAAAATCCTGGAAGTATCCTCTTTGGGAATTCCGATTCCTGAATCCGCCACCTTAACATAAACATCGCCATACATCTTTCCGATATATATTGTTATTTTTCCCTCCACAGGAGTGTACTTTATTGCATTTGTAAGGATATTCAAAACCACCTGTTCTATGCGGTCCTTATCCCCTACTATATTTGTTATTTCACCGATGGTAAAGCACTCCAGTGTCTGGTTCTTTTCTTTTGATGAGAACCTGACCTTCTCCACACAGCTTTTTACCAGATCTTCAAACGAAAATTCCTGCATGTTCCACTTCATTTGTCTATTATCCAGCCTCGAGAGCTGAAGAAGATCCTTAACCAGCCTGGTCATCCTGTCTGCTTCGGAATTGATTACACCGAGAAACTTTTCGGCAGCTTCCCTGTCCTCCAAGGCCCCGTCCAATAGTGTTTCGGAATAACTCTTGATCGAAGTCAAAGGCGTCCTGAGTTCATGAGAAACATTTGCAACAAACTCCTTTCGCATGTTCTCAAGTTTTTGTTCTTCCGTTATGTCGTGCAGAACCGCTATTATACCCTCAGCATTGTTTTCCTTGTCGGTAAACAATGCAAAATACATCCTCACGAATTTCTCTCCGATATCTATAACTACCTCTTTTGTGCTATATTTTTCAAGGTACTGTATCTCCTCAATCGAAACCCCCAGTTCGTACTTTTTTGAGAATTCATTAAAATCAAAGGAAAAATCATCTATTTCCAATATTCTCTTGGCAGCAGGGTTTATATGAATAACCTCTCCGTTAATATCAAAGGCTATTACGCCGTCGGTCATAAAGTTTAATATGGTTTCTATTTTGCTCTTTTCACGGGAAATCTGGTTCAAAGTGTTTTTTAGCTCTCTGGCCATAAAATTGAATGTCTTTGTAAGCTTCCCGATCTCATCCTCCGACTTTACCTCCACCATCTGGTCAAAATCCCCGGCTGCCATCTTTCTTGCCTTATGCATAAGGTTGACTATAGGGACAGTTATCGTCTTTGAAAGGGCATAACCGAAAATCAGCGATAAAATAACTGCAATAACCATGCTCAGCTTAATTATGTTATTAAAAGCCTCCATCGCTCCTGCCCATTCTTCCCTGTCATACCTGAAATACAGAACGTAATCGGAGTTTCCTATCCTCCGGGCATAATCAAAAAAGGCCTTCTCATTGATTCTTATTAATTTTCCCCGGTCTCCCGCCTTACCGGCCAACACTGCAAGGTAGTTTCTGGAGTTTTGTATGTCATGAGCCAATGTTTCCCTATAGGGCATCCTCTCGTCGGTATACAAAATTTCATTGGTTTTCATGTCAGCTACTGTAAACGATCGGAAATTGTTTATTGAAAACAAGGACATAGCATTAGCCTTGTTATTTGCGGTAAGATACTCAAGAATCTCTTCTTTTTCAGGGCTGGCATTGTTGTCTATGCCCCAATATTCAAACCCGCTCTCAATACCGGCTTTAAACGTATCATAATAAAAGGTTTCCACAAAATAGTTTAATGATATGCCTGCAGAAATCATCAAAACGAATGTCAGCAATATAAATATTGTGACCAGTCTCCACTGCAGGCTTCTTAATAGATTCAGTCGCCCAAAAATCATACCTCATCCTCACACCAATAAGCATAAACAAGGAATGTTTATATAACTAACTCACCTTGTTAAAATAATACCCTACGCCTCTTTTAGTCATAATATAACTTGGGTTGCTCGGATCCTTCTCAATTTTCTCCCTGACTCTTCGCACTGTAACATCCACCGTACGGACATCTCCATAATATTCATAGCCCCATACCTTTTCTAAAAGGCTCTCCCTTGAAAAAATCTGTCCCTGCTGGAGGGCTAAGAATTTAACCAGTTCGAATTCCCTTAGGGTCAGCTCGATTACATTGTTATCCCTTTTTACTTCATAGTGCTCAATATCAATCTCCAGGTCCCCAAACTTTAAATAATTGTTCGGCTTCTTTTGTAAATCCGACGAATCCACCCTTCTCAAGTTTGCCTTCACCCTGGCCATTAACTCCCTGGTACTGAAAGGCTTTGTTATATAGTCATCGGCACCCAATTCCAGCCCCAGGACCTTGTCAACTTCCTCTTCCTTAGCTGTTATCATTATAATAGGCGTAGAAATTGTTTCGCGAAGCTTTCTGCATACGGTAAAACCATCCATTTTAGGCAGCATAATATCAAGCAATATCAAATCAGGCTTTTCACTGTGGGCCAATTCGATAGCTTGCTCGCCGTCATAGGCCTCAATACTTGAAAACCCCTCTTTTGTTAAATTAAATTTAAGAATATCTACAATGTTTTTTTCATCGTCAACAATAAGAATTTTCGCACTCACAAAAAACACCCCTTAAT
The DNA here is from genome assembly GCA_035384905.1 of Acetivibrio sp. Lineage (GTDB taxonomy): Bacteria > Bacillota > Clostridia > Acetivibrionales > Acetivibrionaceae > Hungateiclostridium. The sequence continues at coordinate 13,409 of DAOOJC010000007.1, forward strand.
TAATGATAGCAAGAAGTCTTCTTCATCACACTTACCATTATAACATTAAATACAAAAAAAAGAACATATATTTTACGTCAATTACTCCATTTTATTCAATAATAAATTTTGAGGTCCAGTTTTCCAAAATATTATTATATATTATTATACAAACAATGTTGATATTATTCCAATTTGTGTTATAATATAAGCAATGGTTGTCTTATTATGTTATTCTGTTTTAGCAAGTAGCTTTCTTGGAATGCATCAAAACTATATCAAAGGGGGCTGCAAGCCATGTCAAAGGACTTATTGATGGTTGTCATTACCAAAATGCACATCAGGCTTAACGAATTAATCGAAAAAAACGACTATGATCTTTTATGTGAAGAGGTTCAACTTTATAGCAGGCGGTTGGATAAATTTCTATCCTACTACTATAAAGCAGATGAAAAAACCCCGAGTTTTGAATACGACTTCCGCGTACTTGATAATACCGTCAAATGCTCAGTCTGAGCATAATAAAGACATTTGATACATAACATAATCAGATTTTAATATTAATTTAGGGG
>DAOOJC010000008.1:0-13677 GCA_035384905.1 Acetivibrio sp.
GGTTGCCTGGGGAGATAACAGATTTGAAAAATGTGATGTTCCCGATGGACTTACTGATGTAATAGATATTGCGGCGGGTGAAAGCCACTCGGTAGCGGTTAAAGCTGACGGAACTGTTGTTGCTTGGGGTAACAACGATCACAGGCAATGCGATGTTCCGGAAGGGCTTACCGATGTATGCATGGTTAATAGTTATTGGGATCATACGCTGGCTGTAAAAAACGATGGAACTGTTACAGGATGGGGACTTAATAACTGGGGTCAAGGCACTGTATGGGATGACTTTACAGGTGTTACATCCGCTGCAGCCGGAGCTTTCTTTTCGCTGGTACTCAAAGAAGACGGAACCGTTGGTGCCTGGGGATGGATGGAAGCAAAAATCAGGCCGTTTTTGGCAGATTTGGGCAAAATAAAGGGAGTTGCAGCAGGACATGAGCATGTAGCTGTAATAAAAGAGGACGGAACGGTTGCAGTATGGGGATATAATCAGTTTGGGCAGAGTATTGATCCTTACTCCTTTACAGGAATAAAGGATATTGAATCTGCTTTTTCTCATGTTGTAATTCTGAAAGAGGATGGCACGGTTTTGGTCTGGGGTGATGACGGTACGGCAATTATACCGATTACCGATGAAGTGGAATGGAATTACATATTCAGGCCGGAAGGATTAACGGGGATAAAGGCAATAGATGCGGGATTCTGGCATATATTGGCACTTACGGAGGAAAACACTGTAATAGCCTGGGGAGAAAACCTGGAGGGACAGTGTGAGGTTCCCGAAGGCTTGGAGGATGTCAAACAAATATCGGCTGGAAGCGACCATTCGGCAGCATTAAAAAATGACGGTACAATTGTTATGTGGGGAAGCAACGAGTTTGGACAGTGCGATGTTCCGGAGGGGCTTTCCGGCGTAAAAAATATAGAAATGGGAGCTTTTCATTCTGTGGCATTATTGGAGGACGGAACAGTTAAAGCTTGGGGATTCAATAACGACGGACAGTGCAATGTACCTGAGAATCTGACCGAAGTAATAGATATTTCAGCCGGTGAAAATTGTACCCTGGCATTGAAGAAAGACGGCACTGTTGTGGCTTGGGGCGGTGGGAGCAGAGGTTATTTTGTTCCCGAAGACCTAAAAGGTGTAAAGGAATTGGAGACAAAGAATAATCACACAATAGCACTAAAAGAGGATGGTTCCATTGTTGTCTGGGGATTGAACCTAAACGGACAATGTAATGTTCATGAGGATGCCAGGACAGGAGTCGCACAGATTGCAGCTGGGGGCTTGTTTACAACAGTATTGAAAAAGGACGGTACAATGCATTCCTGGGGAGCGTATAATATCAAGCTTGTTGGAGAACAATCCAAGTTAGGAGATCTTGACGGTGACGGAAGTATTACATCCACTGATATTACATATTTAAAGAGGTATATATTGAAGCAGATTAAGGATTTTCCGGTGCCTAATGACTTGTATGTAGCGGACCTTGATTCTGACGGCAGTATTGATTCATATGACTTAACGCTTATGAAAAGATGTATTTTAAAAGGGTATGACAGCATTGAAGAGTTTCTCGCATCGATATAGTTATGCGTGAGGGCAGTAACAAACGGACAGCGGGATTTCACGAAGTCAAATGATCAAAAAGCGGTGGGGTCTCAATGCTTCCGGAAGGCTGTGCAACTTGACAGAGGATACTTTCGTCGGAATATGGCTTTAGTATTTGTTTTAAAAGCGTGGTGTCTGTTATGTTTTTGTCCAGCCAGAGCTTTTCCTCGCCGCGTTCTAAAATAGCCGGCATTCTGGAATGAATTTCTGAAGTTGTTTTATTTGCCAGTGTTGTTATGATGACGAACCCGTCAAAAACATTGTTGTTGTTATCCCGAAATGTGTTATACAGCCCTGCCATAAAGAATAAAGATCTGTTGGCGGGGCTTATTTCATATTTTGTTTTTCCGGAAGACTCCTTTTTCCATTCAAAATATGAGGTGGCAGGAATCAAACATCTTTTGCCGTAAAATGCATTTTTGAACATGGGCTTTGACTCCACCGTTTCGCTGCGGGCATTGATTATAAGTTTTTTGTCATAGGTATAAAAGCCCCATTTCAAAAGCTGTATCCTGTTTTCTACTACAACGGGAACGGTATTTGTGGGAAAAACTTCTCCAACCTTGAGGTTTATTTCCTTCTCCGTTTCGGCTACTATTTCCTTGAGTTCCTCAAATTCGTTATCGGAGTATAAAACATATCGCCCGCACATATTTGCCAGCTCCTTTTGTAATTATGAAAAAAGCTATATTCCATAGTTGAAATGCTGTTGATGCAATTAATTTACTGTAAATGAAAATATATTCTGAAACCGAAATGTTATAAACGCTTTACCGACTGCCTTTCAACAAGGACGGTAGGCAGCAGTATTTTTTCCTCCATCAGCTTTTCCCCGTTTATTCTGTCTATAAGCTTTTTGACTGCCCGTTCGCCCATTGCTTCCTTGTAAATGTGCATGGTGGTTAATTCCGGGGAAATATCCTTTGATGATTCAATATCGTCAAAACCGATTATTGAAACATCTTCAGGTATTGATACACCCATTGAGGAAAAGATTTTATACAGGTGTATGGCTTCACTGTCATTACAGCAAAAGAAAGCAGTAGGCAGTTTGGGTATTTTTTTAACTTCTTCAATAGCCTTGTCAGGACATTCATCAAAAATGAAAGCCATATTTTTATCCAGAATCGAATAAGAATTATTGACTGGAATCCGATACAGGGACATAGCCTTCAGATACCCTACATACCTGTCACAAAAGCTTGGTGCAGCAAAAATATTTCCTAAAAACCCGATTTCTCTATGCCCTGATTTTATTAGATACTCCGTCGCAAGAAAACCTCCGGCAAGGTTATCGGTGAGTATATAACTGGCTTTGATATCATCAAAAAAATCGTCAATTATAACGACTGGAAGATTCAGGTCTAAAATGGAGGTTACAGTCTTTCGTGATATGGGCCCGAGAGTAACTATTCCCGATACAATTCCATCCTTTATGCACACAGGAGGAATGAATTCTTTATTGTCATCAAAATAGTACAAAATGGTATTGAGATTGTTTCTCTTGGCCTCCGACTCTATACCGTATTGAATGAATGAAAAGAATCCTACGGAATTTCGAATATGATTGGAAAGCATAAGACAAATGCTTTCTGTTTTTGAACAACCGTTGTTATGGATAGGCTTTTTATACTTATATCCGTATTTTTCGGCCATCTGAAGAATCTCATTTCTGGTTTTTTGACTAACACCGGGCATATTCCTCAGAGCCAAAGAGACGGTATTTTTAGTAATTCCCAATTTTTGGGCTATAAATTCCATAGTTACTTTCTTAGCCATTTTTCCCTCCAAATAATAGCTTCACTAATTGTTATTATAAATATAATAATCGGGATTTTCAACTTAATTTATAATTACGGGTGCATTAAATGAATATAAATGTGAGGAAAAGTATTGATTTTTTTTTAAAGGTTAAAAAACATGGCAAATATGATATAATGAGTTCAGCAGTATATGTTGTTTGTAAAACTATGCTCACAGAAATTATTTACAACACTAAACCGGTATTGTACAGGTAAAGGTTAAGGGATGCTATATGATAAATTTAATTGACAAGCTTTCAACTGAACATTGTCTTTCCTATGGCGAACTGCACGAGCTGATTGAACACCGGAATGAAGAAACAGCCGATTATTTGTTTGAAAAAGCAAGGCAGGTGCGTATTCTTCATTATGGACATGATGTTTACATGCGGGGACTTATCGAGTTTACGAATTATTGCAGGAATGACTGTTATTACTGCGGAATAAGGAAGAGCAATTGCAATGCCGACAGATACCGACTCACAAAGGAGCAGATACTTGACTGTTGTGCGGCAGGATATGAACTGGGCTTCCGCACCTTTGTGCTTCAAGGGGGAGAGGATGGTTATTATTCCGATAAAACTATCGCTGATATAGTAAGCAGCATTAAGGCAAATCATCCTGACTGTGCTGTCACTCTATCCCTTGGGGAGAGAAGCTATGAGAGCTATAAAATGTTTTATGAAGCAGGAGCCGACAGGTATCTTCTCCGTCACGAAACGGCAAATGAAGAACATTATTCAAAGCTTCATCCTCCGGTTTTGTCACTGAAAAACAGAAAACAATGCCTATACAACTTAAAAGAGATAGGCTATCAGGTGGGATGCGGTTTTATGGTGGGCTCTCCTTTTCAGACCACGGACTGCATTGTTGATGATTTGATGTTTATAAAAGAATTACGGCCTCACATGGTAGGCATAGGCCCGTTTATTCCTCATAAGGACACACCCTTTGCAGACAAGGCTTCGGGTACTTTGGAATTGACATTGTTCCTTCTTGGAATCATACGCCTTATGCTGCCGGGCGTTTTGCTTCCCGCAACTACTGCCCTTGGTACCATCCATCCAAAAGGCCGGGAACTGGGAATTCTTGCCGGGGCTAATGTAGTTATGCCGAATCTTTCACCGACAGATGTCAGAAAGAAGTATCTTTTATATGACGATAAAATCTGTACCGGGGATGAAGCGGCTGAATGCAGAAGATGCCTTGAACGCCGCATTGAAAGTATCGGTTACAAATTAGTTGTTTCCAGGGGCGATTGTAAATTTAATTAAATAAACAAATGGCACATCTATGGGACAGTAAGTATTCCATGGGTGTGTTTTTTACACTCTTAAGAAAATACTTATTAAGCGGGGAACAATTTGGGTGTCATTGAGAAAACGGGAATGGAGGGCTGATTTTGATTAAACTTCTGATTAAATGGTATGTCAAGGATTACCGGAATATAACCGACCCTAAGGTAAGAGAGTCTTATGGAGTATTATCGGGAGTATTGGGTATATTCTGCAATTTGTTTTTATTTATTGTCAAGATATCCACCGGGTTGTTAATAAACAGTATTGCGGTAATTTCCGATGCCTTTAACAACCTCAGTGACCTGGGCTCATCATTGATTTCCATATTAGGGGTCAAGCTCAGCAGCCGGCCCCCGGACAGCGAACATCCCCATGGTCATGGCAGGTATGAGTATATAACATCTCTGGCGGTGTCGTTTGTTATTTTCGGAGTGGGCCTTGAGCTTCTAAGAAATTCATTTCAAAAAGTAATGAAACCTGAAGAAGTTATATTCAGCCCCATATCCATTATCCTGCTGGTTGTTTCGGTTTTTGTAAAGCTATGGATGTTTTCATACAACAGGTATATCGGCAAAGCAATAAATTGCGGGATCAATAAGGCGACAGCCAGTGACAGCCTTAGTGATGTCATTGCTACGAGTGCAGTAATTGCAGGAACCTTGCTGGGGAGGGTCGTCAATTTTCCCTTTGATGGAGTTTTAGGCCTTGTTATTTCAGTATTAATCATGAATACAGGGTTTGGTATTGCAAAGGATTCGGTAGACTTGCTTTTAGGTTCATCTCCGGATCCGGAGCTTATTGACAGCATAAATTCCTATGTTCTTAGGGGGAAAGGCATTAAAGGTGTCCACGATTTAAAGGTTCATGACTATGGACCCGGAAAGATAAGTGCATCCATACATGCCGAAGTTTCCGAAGGTGCAAACATAGTTGAAATACATTCTCAGATTGATGAAATCGAGCAGAGAATTAAAAGTGAGCTTGGAGTTGACATAGTGATTCATATGGACCCCGTCGAAGAGTAGGAATGGCACAAGGGGAGGCAGCACAAGGGGACAGCACAAGGGGACGGTTCTTCCGTGTCAAATGACACGGAAGAACCGTCCCCTTGTGCGGAAGAACCGTCCCCTTGTGCTGTTAATTGTTTAAAAAAATATACCCCTAAAGAGGTTTAATTGCATATTATGCAATATGCAAAATCTTTTTGGGGGGATTATTATGTCGACATTTAATAGAGGAAGTGTTGTAGTCAGGAAATCGCACGGCCAGGATATCTATTTTACAGTTATTGATGTACAGAATAAAGATTCTGCCAAGCCCCTGTATATTTTAAGGGGTATGTTTTTCAGGATAATTGCCGATGCTTATGAAGATGACCTGATAAAAAAGGATTACAGAAATGCCATTATGGATTTGCGTACGCATTTCGTAAGGGCAAAGAGCAATGCAATCAGAGGTTTAAATTTCAATAGATTTTTGTTGAACAAAGCAAAACGAAGTTCCGGAAGAATCCTTCACATCGATTCCAGTGAAAGATTTCTAGATATGTGCAGAAACTTCTACAGGGAGGCCGGGCTTAAGTCCACCGGATATCTTGCCAATGAGAGCGAGCAGCCCAACATTATAAGGCGGGCACTTTTGCAGAGCAAACCGGATATACTTGTGGTGACCGGTCATGACGGTATTAAAAAGAGCAACAGCGACATTAGTTCCATTGAAAATTACAGGAACTCAAAATATTTTATAGAATGTGTTAAGGAAGCCAGAAGGTATGAACCGGATTATGATAAGCTGTGCATATTTGCCGGTGCCTGCCAGTCACATTTTGAGGCTATTATGGAGTCTGGGGCTAATTTTGCAAGCTCTCCGGGAAGAATAAACATAAATGCCCTGGATCCCGCGATTGTATCGGAAAAGGTTGCCCTGACAGACAGAAACAGTTTTGTTACTCCCGAAGAGATTGGGGAGATTACCGTTTCGGGAAGAAAAGGCATAGGAGGAATAAAAACGAGGGGTCACCTTGCAAATTAACATTTGAAGCAGCAATACCTGTTTTCATATATGCAGCAGAATATTATTTAAGTGAAGTAAAATATGGAAGAAACATTGTGAAGCAAGTTACAGCCGCCTTTTGATACGACGCGGAAAGGGAGAGCATTGTACAGTTTACTTTGTTGAATCCCAGGGCTATTTACTGTAAAATAATATACACAGCTTAAGATAGAGGGAGATGCGGTTGGGGAAAAAACTGTACATTACTGAAAAACCTTCTGTGGCAGCAAGCTTTGCAGAAGTTATGGGAATAAAAATCGGAAGACAGGACAGAGAAAGGGGCTTTGCCGAGTCCTTTGACACAATCGTGACATGGTGTTTTGGACATCTTGTCACATTGGCTATGCCTGATGCTTATGATCCGGCATACAGGACATGGAGGGTGGAGTCCCTTCCGATAATACCTGAAAAATACAAGTACATAGTGATTGAAGACAATGGGGTAAAAAAGCAGTTTGAGACCGTAAAAAGGTTAATGAACAGGGAGGATGTTGACCTTATATATGCATGTACCGACAGCGGACGGGAAGGAGAATACATTTTCAGGCTTGTGTACCAGCAGACCGGATGTAGGAAAGAAGCGAAAAGGGTGTGGATTTCTTCACAGACTGAGGAGGCTGTCCGGGACGGCATACGGAATGCAAAGGACATCAGCGAGTATGACTCCCTGGCACAGGCTGCATATTGCAGGGCGAAGGAGGACTGGCTTTTCGGCATGAACTTCAGCAGGATTTACACATGCATGTACGGTGCGAAGGTTTCAAGCCTTGTAAAGGAGAGCAAGTCATCGGTTATTGCCATCGGAAGGGTAATGACATGTGTGTTGGGTTTAGTTGTGGGAAGGGAACAGGAGATAAGGAACTTTGTGCCAAAGAAGCATTATGGAATTGAGGCAAGTTTTGTATCCGCAAACAGCGGGATTGAATATAAAGGCAAATGGGTGCCGAAAGGGGAAAAAGGCAGTAAGGCTTCGGATATTAAAGCAGAAAACAAGCAAGACGTAAAGTGAAACATGGTTAAGCAGACGGAAAACACAGAGGAAGAGGAAAAGTATATAGAAAAGGAAGAGGCAGAGAGTGTTATTGAAAAGCTTAAGGGACATTCCGGCAAGATAAAGAAAATTCAAATAAAGACTAAAAAGGAACAGCCGCCCCTTCTGTTTAATCTTGCGGAGCTTCAATCGGAAGCAAATAAGAAATTCAAGCTTCCGGTGGACAAAACCCTTGAAATTGCACAGAGCCTTTATGAGAAAAAGCTGATAACCTATCCGAGGACTGACAGCAGGGTTCTTTCAACAGACGTTCTTACCGAAATACCGAAGGTTTTGAACGGGCTATATAAATGTCCGGCATACAGGGATTATGTTTTGAGAATAAAGGATTTTGGAGATATTAAGGTTACAAAAGCCTCAAAGAGGTTTGTTGACAATGAAAAGGTTACGGATCACTATGCCATAATACCCACATATGTTACTCCTGATATTGACAAAATGAATGATGCGGAAAGAAACGTGTACAACCTTATTGTAAAAAGGTTTTTGGCGATTTTTTATCCTCCTGCCGTTTTCAATACCGTACAGGTCGAGACCCAGGTGAAGGATGAAATTTTTGTGTCCAATGCCAAAACCCTTAAAGAAGCGGGATGGAAGGAAGTTTATGAGGTAAGTGCCGCCAAAGGGGAAGAGGATTTAACTGAGGCACCGATACACCTTCTGGTTAAAAATGAGGAAAGCAAGGTTTTGGGATATGAGCTTGAAGAGAAACTGACCCGGCCCCCTTCAAGATATACCGACGGTTCCCTGATAATCACCATGGAGAAGGCAGGAAAATTTATAGAAGACGAGGAACTCCGGGAGCAGATTAAAACCTGTGGAATCGGCACATCCGCCACCCGTGCCGGAATAATAAAAAAGCTCAAAGATATAGGTTATATCAAAATAAACTCCAAGACCCAGGTGGTAACCCCCACACCTAAAGGTGAAGCTATTGTTGAGGTGGTAAAAAGGACTGCTAAAGAGCTTTTGAGCCCATCCTTTACAGCAAGCTGGGAAAAAGGCCTTGCAATGATTGAAAATAAGGAAACAACGCGGGAAATATTCGAGCAGAAGCTTTATGCCTATATTGCAAAAACAATAGAAAAGGTAAAGAAATCCCATTAAAAAAATACTTCATATCATTGATATGAAGCCAGTTATAAGGAAATAATGTTTTGCAAGAAAAACCATGAAATCATTTTTGAGGGATGTTTTATAAGAGTTACAAATACTGCCAGGATTGAAAAACTTACCTACTACTATTTGTATTCTGATGTTTCGTTAATATGCATGCAAAATCACAATACAGGTTCTGTATTTATGAAACTTAAGTTTCTTTCCAACTTTTTTATTTCGCCGGAAAAATGTCAATAAGGGTGCAAGAAGCGTTCTGGGGTATAGTCTTTTCTTGATAATAATAAAGATTTTAATATTTATACCTAATCAAATGTAATATTGTAAAAAAATATACCGATATAATTGTTGCGATTATCTGATTATTTAACTCAACTACCTATGAAGGAGGAGACTTGTCTTATGGTTAAATTTCGAAGTATTGCAAAAATAGTAGTAATGCTAATGGTTATAAGCTTGTGTAATATTCCGGTTTTAGCATCTTCGAATTACTCGGATACTGCCGGACATTGGGCAGTTAAAGCTATTGACCGCTGGAGTGATTATGGTGTTATAAACGGCTATCAAGGTCAATTTCGGCCGAATGATCCGATTACAAGGGCGGAAATGGCGGCAGTACTTGATAAAATTATGAAGTACCGTGCAAAAGCCGATAATGATTTTTCTGACCTTGATGAAAATTGGTACACAGATTCGATTTTAAAAGTTAATTTTGCAGAGGTTATGGTTGGAAGTGACGGGAAGGTAAGACCTAAAGACAATATTACACGTCAGGAAGCAGTGGTAATGGTTTGTAAGGCTTTAGACATACCGGAAAGCAATACCCCGTCTGGATTTGTCGACAGTGACGAAATAGGTGCGTGGGCTTTGGGTTATGTTAATGCCATGGCTAATTTAGGATACATTTCAGGAGTTGGCGGAAACCGTTTTGCACCCCGTGACAATATTACAAGAGCAGCGGTGGTAACAATTCTTGATAATGTGATAAAAGCTTTATATCAAGAAGAAGGTACATATACCGGTAATGTAGACGGAGTAGCAATTGTATCCTCCGGCGGAACTGAGCTGAAGGATATGAATATAACGGGAGATATTATCATCTCAGAAGGAGTAGGCGACGGAGAAGTTGTATTAGACAGTGTAAAAACGGAAGGAACTTTGATAGTTCGTGGAGGCGGAGTTAATTCGATTATTATAAAAAATTCAAGCGTGATACCAAAGGTATTGGTAAATCGCCGAGACGGTGTTGTTGCTGTTAAGGTCGAGGGTAATAGTGCAGAGGTTGGACATATTGCAGTTTTGTCAGACGGAGCTGTTATTACTGCCCCTATGGCAACTGTTGCCGTTGCAGAAGGTGTAACAGGCACCTTGGTTAACGGAATACCTGTTGCACCGGGTCAAACTGTTTTAGCTTCGAATGATCCGGAGGATGACGTGGATGTGACTCCTTCTATACCGGTACCCGTACCCACCGATACAGGAACTGACTCTTCATCAAGTTCGGGATCCGGTTCATCAACGCCCAGGCCGACAACAAGCCCCCAGAACAACATAATAACATCAATTGTTCTTAACTCAGAAGCCAAGCAAATGATTGTCGGCGAATACTTTGAACTTATTCCGTATTTGGAGCCTTATGGAGTGGAAACACAGATTAATTGGACAAGCAGTGATTCGGACATAGCTTATGTGAATTCCGAAGGATTTGTTGTGGCATCTTCCATAGGAACTGCTACAATAACCGCCAGGACGCCAAATAATGTTACGGCAGCCTGTTTTATTGTCGTATCTGAACCAGAGTCCGGATCTATTGAAATTAATTATCCCGGAACCGTTATAAACGGCGGAATTTATAATAATGTTACTATTGGAGAAGATGTAGGTGAAGGTGAAGCAACCCTTAATGATGTTACAATAACCGGAACTCTTACAATTAACGGAGGAGGTTCCTCTTCCATACATTTCAACGGTAATTCCCAGGCGAATAATGTAGAAGTAAATAAGGCAGAGGGAGAAAAACCCAGATTTTTAATGAATGGCACTTCATCAGTGGCGAATTTTAATGTTTCAGGAGAAAGCGGTGCAATTCTTGAAAGGGGTCAAAATGCTACAGGCATAGTTTCCAGGGTTGTGGCGAGCAGGCCTTTAACAATAAAGGGTGCCGACGTACCCGAGATAGAAACCAGCTCGGAGTTGGAGCTTCATAATGCCCAAGCGGTTAAAGTTGCTACAACGGGAGAAACTGCAACAATTAAGCTTAAGGGAGAAACCAGGCTTAATAAGCTTGAAGCGGGTACACAAACCAGGATAGAATCCGAGTCAACCGGCAGCTCAATTGATGAAATATCTACTGAAGATGCCGATGTTGAAACCGACGAAAATTCCCAGGTGGGATCGATTATAGCATCAGGAAGTGCAAATATAACCGTAAACGGTACTGCAAATCATATTGAGACAGTTGGCGGAAATGTATCGGTAACGGGTAACTCATCACCGGTTATATCTGGTTCACCCGGGACGGTTAGCGTAGGAGGAAATGCAAAACCGGTAATTGCAGCAAATGCAACTGCTGTAGAAATTCATGCAGGCGGAGGTGCCGGGATAACCGTAACAGGATCGGTTGGAAGCATTAACACAACAGGATCAGGCAGTATCGGTTCAATAAATATTGAAAGCGGGAGTCCTACAGTTAGTATTGCTGGCGAAGTTGAAGTTGAAGTTATAGCGGTCTCAGGGGCAGCTGCACCGCAAATTTCCGGAGAGGAGGGCTCCAATCCGATTATCAATACGATTGTGAGCACTTCAAGTAATACAGTAACCGTTAATGTAGCTGCAAGTACTGTGATTGCTCAAGATCCCGAAAAAATAGAGGGTGATGGAGTTGAAACTGAAACTGTTACACAGGCAACGCCTGAATTAAATTCAATAACTTTGACTTCTCTGCCAAGAAAGCTGATATATAGTGAAGATGATGCTGAATTAGATACTACAGGTATGGTAGTAACGGGTAACTACACGGTCAGCGGAGTCAATGTGAAAAAGGTGTTATCGGAATTGGATTACACGGTTTCGGGATGGCCGGAAGATGTTAGTGCCGGAGAGCATACGATAACAGTAACCGAAACAGAATCCAACAAGAGTGCAGCTTTCGATATCAAGTTAGTTGCAAAAGTGGTTGAAAGTATTTCGTTAAAAGCATTGCCAACAAAACTGATTTATGAAGTCGATGATGAATTTAGCTTGGCTGGAGGAGAGTTAACTGTTTACTATACAAATAAAGCTCTTTATCCTAATATGTCAATTACATTGTCTGATGAAGGCGTAACAGTGACCGGTTATACTGCTACAGTGGGTGTTAAGACCATTACCTTAGAATATGAAGGCAAATCCGTTCGGTTTAACGTGACTGTCAAGGACAGCGAAGCGGAAGCACTTGCCAAAGCAAAACTTGATGCGGAAATTGAGTTGAGGGAATTTACCGCAGAGATCTATAATACTAATAAGCAGAATGCAAACAGCGATTCAATGAAAACAGCGATAATAGCCATAAGAGACGAAGCAATACAGCAAATTTATGATGCAGATAACGAGGAAGAAATAAATCAGATTAAAGAAGATGCAATTAACCAGATTGAACAAGTTGCAATGGATGAACTTGGAAATATATCCATATTGGTTGGCAATGCCTTCTTCAGTGATTTGCAAGAAGCCATCGATGCAGCAACAAACAGTCAAATCGTTGAGATAGTAAAAGATTATTGGGTTGAGGGAGAAGATGTTACAATACCTTACGATAAAAAGGTTGTTAACAGAGCGAGTTTGACAATTGAAAATGCAACCTTGTCGGTGGAGAATGGAGGCTTGCTGACAAATGAAGGAGACATAATGGTCTTTGATGTCATGGGATTTAACAGCTGTCTTAGTATCGAGGAAGGCGGCACATTGAATATGGAGACCGACAGCTATATAATGACTTTCCATGGCGGCGATAATATAAGACTGGACGTACAGGGAAAATTAAATGCCCAGCAGGGTACATTTATAATTGTATTAGGCGGCAGCGTTACAGGAATCGATGGAATTGAAACTGGTGAGGGACAGGATGGAAGCGGTGTATACAGATACGACGACTATTCATGGAATAAAATGCAAAGTCCTGATTTGGGAGGATTTGAGGTTTCAATAAATTCCGACGGAGATATAGTAATAAGGTGTAAAGCATGGACGGAAGATATTGATGTACAGGTAGATAACGAAAGTAAAGAGTTTATAAGCAAGATCAATGATGAGTATATAGTAGAGGGCAGCTATGCTGACGGTGAGCCTCATAATGTAATAATCACGGTAGACGGCAAGTGGGATCTTATAGCTACTGCATTGTATATTGACAGTGGAACCTTACCGGATCTTTCCGAACTGAACGGGTCAGGCTCTTTTATATACTACTCAGGAGGAACATTTGTAACAGTTGCAGGAGATGTGACAGTAAGCGGAGGAGAACTTCATATACCCGAACGTGTGACTGTTGATGTTATAAGCGGCGGAAGCATTGACCTTACAGGTAAAGAACTCACTATTGATCGTACGTTCGAATTCTGGGCAGGAGGAGGCAAATCCGAACTGGTTATCCGTCACGGCGGAAGTGTTACGCTGAAGGATGGCACAACTATCGGTAACGGAGATTCGGCAGATGTAGTATTAGGAGCGAATAGCAACTTTAAACTAAGTGTTTACGAGGACTTTAGCGAA
>DAOOJC010000009.1:0-12446 GCA_035384905.1 Acetivibrio sp.
CGGTTCAACGAGAGGGAAATAATTCTTAGCAATTATTTCTCTACTCTATTTTATTGTAAATAACGGAAGCTTCCATAAATGAAATAAAGTGCAATCAATTCACAAAATGAACATTAAAAATTAAAATTAATTTATGTAGACTGGTTATACTAAATATTAAATAAAGGAGGTGTTCAGGTGAAGTTTTCCAGAATGCTGTTAACTGCTACGATTATAACAATCATAAGTTCTGCTTCTGCTTTTGCGGCTCCTTCGGCAAAGGATTCAGGTTTATCCGAATCCAATGCTGTGCAGCAGCAAAATAAAGAATGTGAAAAAGGCCACTGCACCGCAAAGAAAAAGGGAGATTGTGAAGAGAAACTGAAAGACCCTATAGAGATGCTGCAAAGAAAAAAGCAGAAGGTACAGGAACTTTATGATGGTGGAAAAATTACCAAAGAAGAAGCAGATGAGCTGATAAAGAGAATTGATGCAAAAATCAGGGAAATCCAAGAGTTTAACAGTCTTCCGTTGGATAAGAAGAAGGAAAAGCTTTTAGCCGGATTTAAAGAAAAGGTAGAAAGCAAGGTAAAAGAAGGTAAATTGACAAAAAAAGAAGCTGATGAGCTTATTAAGAAATTTACTGAAAGATTAAAGGAATGGGATGGAAAAGGATATCCCGGATATAAGTCGGGAAAGTACCGGGAAAAAGGGAAAGGTTTCTTTAGAAAAAAACAATAAAATTTTCTTTGAAGGAATTTAACATAAAAGTTGGATTCCTTCAAGCATACATATCTTTTTGCATTTATTTATGCATCTAATAAATGAGTAAATTAAAGAAATCTTGTATACTTTCATTTCATTTATATGATATAATATTTAATGGTGTTAAAGAATACATATATATCACAATTATTCTAATTAGTGAATTTTTTTATTCGCTTTGGGGGGTATGGTAAAGGACAATAGGATTATTTAACATTCTATATTCTATTTATTTCTAAATATTTTTTCATATAGATTTTACAAAATAATTAAAATTTGGGGGGTAATACATGAACAGAAATCTTAAAGTACCAATTTCTATTCTATTGTGTTTCTTAATGCTGTTTGCAGAGATGATGCCCGTTGGAATTTTATCTGCACCGGTTTTTGCAGAGGGTTCCGTCGGTGATGAATCACTGAATTCGGCGGTAAACAGCGAAACCGACGGTTTCCCAAGTTCCAAAAGTGTAACTGACAGTGTTTATGATGCTAAAGAAGAGTCGGAGGGAGAAACTGAAGAAGAACCGCTTTCAAGTGTGGACACAAGTGAGCCAGTCCTTGTGAAAAGTGCTTCTTCTGGTGTTAATGAAGTTTTAAACGAATATGTTATTTCCGGTACTGTGTATTTACCGGAGGGTTATGTGGCACCTAAGGGTGGATTGAACTTAAAAGTGTATGCCAAAAGCTCAAAAACCAATAGTGTAAGTCTTACTATCCCCGAAGGAAAAAACAAAGTCGAATATAGCATGATTGTTCCGGATGCAGGAAGTTATACATTATACTATCAAGTATCGAGTGCAGACTATGTAAGCTCAGGCTATTATTCCGAGAGCGGCACGGTTAGGAGTTCTTCTTCGGCCGATACTGTTAAATTGTCGGAAGGTGCTCCTGTGCAATCGGATATAAACCTTACACTGATAGAGAACAGAATCATTTCGGGAGAGGTTTTTATTCTCGATGGTGTTGCAACTGCCGGCGGATTATCTGTAACAGTTAAAGCAGAATGCGGCTCTGACAAGGTAACAAAAACTGTGACCATTCCTGAAGGAGGCAATGTCGCAGATTACGAACTGACGGTACCTCCCAATATTGCTGGAAAAGGGTATCTTGTCAGTTACCAGACATCGGACAAGGCTTATCTTGGTACTGCATATTATCATAAAGACGGTTCGGTGAGATATAATACGCTGGCTACGCTTGTCGATGTCAGTTCCGGGAATAAGGAAGGTGTCGACATAAACCTGATTTCAATGAAAAAAATAACCGGAACGGTTTCTCTTCCTAGTGGCACGGCACCAAAAAATGGTGTATCGGTTACATTATATGCATTCAGCGGTTCCGATAAAACTTCTGAAGCGGTTACAATACCGGAGGGAGTTTCTTCAATCGAATATAGCCTCTACGTTCCTGAAGGAACAGGTTATAAGGTATACTATACTACTGACAATGAAGCGTATTTTTCAACCGGCTATTATAATAATAACGGTATGGTAAAGGATAGTAAGGCAGCTAGCGTTGTTAATATTATCTCAGGAGATGCAGAAAATATAAATATTGAACTTATTGCGAACCGTATTGTTTCCGGAATAGTATCGCTGCCCGGTAAAAAAGCAGATCAAGATATATCTGTTGAAGTAATTGTTGCATTAAACAGCAATATATTAAAGAGTACCGCCATTGTAATACCTGCCGGTGGATCACAGGCTTCTTATTCCATGTATGTACCGACAGGTTCGGGTTATAATGTTTCATACAAAACCCAAAATGTTTCTTATGTTGAACAGGGATATTATAAAGAAGGTTCTACGGTCAGGTATTTAAGTTCTGCAAGTTTAATATCCGTTGAAAATACGGATATTAAAAATATTGACCTGACACTTATTGAAAAAAGAACTATTAGTGGTGTTTTATCCATGCCTTCCGGGAAAGCACCCCGTGGCGGAATAAGCTTTGAAATTACTGCTTCCAAAGGTTCTCAACAGGCTAAGACCACTGTTACAATTGAAGAAGGGACAGACAGCGTTCCCTATTCGATAAGTGTTCCGGCCGATGAAGGGTACATAATCAAGTGCAAGCTGCTAACACTTCAGGTAATTTATATGAATGAACAGTATTACAGCAGCGGCGGTACGGTGTATAATATTGATTCTGCCTCAACCGTCAGCACAATCAGTGGAAATCAGCCGAATATTAACATAATGCTCCTTGAGAAGAGAACTGTAAGTGGAACATTGTCTTTCCCGTCAGGGTTTGTTGCACCTGAAGGCGGTCTGGTTTTTACTAACGAAACCGATGGAAGAATAACTTATATTATATTTGAGGAAGGAGCGAGCTCCGCACCCTTCACTATCTACTACAATCCCGGTAAATTCTATCTCTACTATGACTTTGGAGATGACAGTATTTTTGTATCTCCCGGCTATTACAGCAAGGGTGGTACTGTTATAGATGAAAGCAGTGCAGATCTCATTGATGTTACCGAAGGAAACCAGGTAGGCATAGATTTGAAGTTGTTATTTAAGAAAACCATTTCGGGAAAAGTTGTTTTGCCGAAAGGAGTTGCACCTGCCGGAGGTTATACTGTGACGGTAAAGGCATCAGGAAGCAAAGGAAAGACAGAACAGACTGTTACAATAAATCCGGGAGAAAAAGAAGCCGACTATACCCTGTTTGTTAATCCCGGAGATAAATACAGTGTATGGTATGAGTCTGGCAAGAAGGATAATTTCGTAAGTCCTATGTACTATAATTCCGACGGAATGGTGAGGGATCAGAAGAATGCATCGCTTCTTGACTTAAGAACGGAAAACAAAACCGATATAGACTTAACCCTCACAGAAATGCGTTCTGTCAGCGGAAGTATACTTCTTCCTTCCGGGGTTGCGACAGGGGAAGGAATTGATGTGGATGTTGTTGTTTCCAACGGAAAGGATACAACAGAAGTATCTGTTACAATTCCGGGGGGAAAGAGTGTAGCAGACTATACCGCATATGTTCCTGCGGGAAAAGATTACATGGTTAGATATGAGGTGAATTTAAAGAGCAGTTATGCTACCGGCGGCTACTATGGGGTGAGCGGTACAACCCTGAATGCAAGTTCTGCCGGATTACTTGATCTGTCTTTGGAAAACAAAAATGAGATTAATATGACACTGATACCCAAAAGGTCAATAAGTGGTTCGGTGTCGTTGCCTTCGGGAATGACTGTTGACAGTGATACTAAAGTGACAGTTTATGCTGGAAACAGCTATTCAGCTTCGGTTACAATACCTGCGAAACAAACCTCTGTCTCTTACACTGTGCTGGTTCCGCCCAACAGTGAGGGCTCGGGGTATAAGGTATATTACAAGCTTACCTCAGATGCAATGTTCATTTCACCGGGATACTATAGCAGCAGTGGAATGACGGCGTTTGAGGATAGTGCAGAGCTTGTGGATGTAAGCAATTCAGACAGCAAAGCAGACCTTATACTGATTCCTAAAAGCAGTATAAGCGGTATGGTAAAACTTCCCGAAGGGGAGATAGCTCCTAAGGGTGGTTTAAATGTTACTGTTACTTCATCCAACTCCAAAAATAAGGGGTCTGTTGTTGTCACTGTTCCGGAAGGGAAGAGTTCTGTACCATATACTGTTTATGTTCCGTCGGGGACAGGGTATCTTGTTGAATACAAAACAAGCAGTGAAGAGTATTGTCAAATCGGTTATTACAGCAATACAGGCACTGTTAAAAAAGCGGATACGGCTACCTTGCTCAATGTAAGTGAAGGCAGTCAAAAAAATATAGATATTGAACTTATTAAGAACAAGAAAATAACCGGAAACTTTAGACTTCCAAAGGGAGTTGCACCTGCGGGAGGATTTAAAGCTAACCTTGTGGCAAGCAACGGAACTGATTTGGTAAGAAAAAGTGTTACAATACCACAGGGTTACAGTTCCATAAGCTATACACTGTATGTTCCGGAAGGGAAAAACTATACAGTATGGTATGAGGCAACGGACAGGAGCGTTATGCCTGTCGGGTATTACACTGACGGAGGAATGACTGTTGATAAATCCAAAGCAAAATTGATAGATGCTTCTACCGATGTATCATCAATAAACATTGATGTTATACCGAAAATTTCTTTGAAGGGGAGTGTAAAACTTTTATCGGCTCCCGCTCCGGCAGGTGGAATCAGCGTTAAACTGACAATCGACAACAAAACCTCAAAGGATTCGTTGGATGTATTGATACCTGAAGGATTTACCTCTGCACCCTATGAGCTTTATGTGCCGGCAGGAGAGGACTATATTCTTCAATATACCACATCAAGCACAGGGTTTGTAAGTCCCGGGTATTATTCGGAGTCGGGTACGAAGGAAAAATACAGTGAAGCTTCATTATTAAACATATTGAAAGACCGTGAGGGACTTGACATTGTGCTTATTACCAAAAGAACCATTCGCGGTATGATAATGCTTCCGGAAGGATACGCTCCGACAGCCGGGGTTAGTGTCAAATTGACTGCCCAAAGTGCAAAGGACAAAATTACTGCGAGCTTTACAATAAAAGAGGGAGAAAACACTGTACCGTATACATTGTATGTATCTTCCGAGCAGGAGTACATTGTAAAGTATGAGACTGCCGATGAAAAATATGTGAGCCTTGGATATTACAGCATGTCCGGCACAACAAGGGAAGAGTCGAAGGCTGACCGGTTGGATACAACCGAAGCAGACCAGGTGGGTGTAAACATAAAGCTCATCAGTAACAGGTATATAGCTGGAATTATATCTGTTCCATCAGGTATTGCACCTTTTGGCGGAATAAAGGTAGTACTCAGAGCTTCCAACGGAAAAGACAGCAGAGAAACTGAGGTGGTAATACCGGAAGTCAGCAGTTCAACGGCTTACAGACTTTATGTGCCCGAAGGCAAAGACTATGAACTCAGCTATAAAATAGTGAATCCCGATGGCAGATATTTGCCGAACGGATATTATAATGCAGATACGGCAACAAGAGAAAGAGAAGAAACCGTGCTTATTGATCTTTCACGTCAGAGTAAGGAAGGAATGAATATTACACTGATACCCAACAGGCTGGTGACAGGAAGTATTCTTTTACCTTCAGGAGTGGCACCTTCCGGTGGATTAAAAATCTCGGTTGTTGCACAAAACAAAAGGGATTCGGTTTCAACACAGGTGATTATGCCCCAGGGAAGCAGTTCAATAGTGTACAGGATGTACCTGCCTGAAGGAGAAGATTATACTATCGGTTATTCCATGAACCATGAGGACTATATGTCCGGTTACTATAACATAAATGATACTGTTTTGAGCAAAGCAGAAGCAACAACATTTAATGTAAGTAAAAATGATATCCTGGGAATTAATATAACCGTGATACCTAAGAGAACCATTAAGGGTGTTATAAGTCTTCCCGACGGAAAGACCGCACCGGCAGGAGGAATTGATGTTACGGTTTCTGCCGGAAGCTACAAAACAAAGGTGACTATTCCTCAGAATAAGAGCACTGCATTGTATACCCTGAAGGTGTCACCGAATGCGTTTGGTTCGGGGTATGCCGTTAAGTACGCAATTTCTTCATCCTACGGTTTTGTTCCCACTGGTTACTATGGAGAAGAAAAAACGGTTGCCGGTATTCAAACAGCGTCATTGGTTGATGTCAGCCTGGGAAATAAAACGGAAATAGATCTCTCAATTATGGATAAACGAATAATACAAGGGGTATTTGAACTTGGTTCCGGCGTTGCACCGGCAGGAGGAATTGATGTAACAATAACTGCTGGGGGAAAATCGGCAGAAGGAAAAACTGTTTCATACCAAGAGGTTGTCAATATACCCTTTGGACTAAACCGCACGAATTTTGAGTTGAAGGTTGATCCAAGCAGTTTTGCTTCCGGATACTACTTAAAGTATACCATGGATTCCGTTTATGGTTATGCTGAAACCGGATACTATAATGATAATGGAACGGTTCAAAATCAGAGCGAAGCGACATTATTAAATGTGTATGAAGAGGATCAAAGGGAAAAGAATTTTGCTGCTATCTCCAAAAACCATATAAGCGGCATAGTATCTCTTCCTGAAGGTATGGTGGCTCCAAGGGGAGGAGTAAAAATAAGTGTAAATGCCGAAAACGGAAAAGACAGCGGATCTGTCGATGTTACTATCCCTGAGGGTCAAGTATTTACCGATTATCAGCTTATTGTACCTCCCGGTACAGGATACAACCTGTACTATAGCATGGCACCAAACAACAGTTATGTAACCAACGGATACTATAGTAATGAAGGAACGGTTACAGATCCTAAAAAAGCAGAACGTTTTGAAATGTATGGCAATATTGAGGATAAAAACATTGTTCTTATTGCAAAAAGAAGAATATCCGGAGAGGTTTTACTTCCTGCAGGCGAATTTGCTCCTGCCGGAGGGTTGAGAGTTGAAGTATATGCAAATAACGGCACAATTAGTGACTCTGTGACAGTGTTTATTCCTGAAAACGGATCATCTCAAAGTTTTGAGATTTATATGCCGCCGGAAAACGGATATAAGCTGTATTATACTTTATCTTCGGGTATCGACTATGTAAATAAAGGATACTACGCAAGTAATGCCGCAGTGCTTGAAGAAAGAGAAGCATCAGTAATCGATTTGAGAGACAAGGATTTTACTGATACCACTGTCAGGTTAATTAAAAACAGTGTATTGGAGGGCAATGTAATTCTGCCTGAGGGTCAAGCCGGAGAAGGAGGCATTGAGGTACGGGTTACAGCAGATAATGGTAAGTATAGTTATTCAACCGATGTATTAATACCTGAAGGAAGCAGCAACAAGGCATATTCGTTAGCGGTTCCGCCTGCAACAGGATATACGGTATCCTATCAGGTTTCAACCGGGCTCGATTACAAGCCTAAAGGTTACTTCAGCTATGAAGGAACAGTTAGTTCTATATACGAGGCATCAAAATTGAATTTGTCATCAAAAGGAGAAAAGGGTGTTGATCTGACTCTTATCCATTACAACAGTATTAGCGGAACAATATCCCTGCCCGAGGGGGTTGCACCGGACGAAGGGGTAACGGTAACACTATTTGCGGATAATTCGAGAAACAAGAGACAATTGACTGTAACGATACCTGCCGAAAATAGCTCAACGAATTACAACATTTATGTTCCTGACGGCAATGGGTATAAGGTCTACTATGTCATGACTCCCAACGAAGAATACGTTGACAAGGGTTATTACGCATCAAATAAAACGGCAGTAAATGAAAAAGACTGTGTGACTTTGGATGTTATTGGGGATTCCAAATATGATACAAACCTCACCATTATAGCGAAAAGGACTATAAGCGGAACTGTATCTTTAGAAAAGGGTGAGACTGCTCCCCAGGAAGGAGTGTCTGTTCGTATCAGTGCCCAGGAAGGTGATGAGCAAACTGTCGTCATACCTTACGGTAAAAACTCTGCATCATACGCCCTGAAGGTGGTGCCGAAGGATTTAGGATATGGCTACAAGGTAAAATACGAAACCCTCAAGAATTATGGCTATATACGATACGGCTATTATTCCGAAGACGGTTGTGTGAGAAATGAGGCAAAGGCTGATATTGTTGATGTCAGTGACGGTGACAGGGAAAATATAGACATTGAGATAGTAAGGCCGCGTACCATAGAAGGAAAACTAAGGCTTCCTGAAGGTGTTGCGGCAAGCAAAGACATGACGGTAAGTATAATTGCTTCCAACAGTTTAGACAGTGCCGAAGTTTCGGTCTACGTACCGAAAGGTTCCAGCGAGGCTTTATATTCGCTTAACGTTCCTCCCAATGACAAGAATGACGCATATAAAGTCAGATATGAGAATTGGTCGGACAACAGTTTTGCAGATATAGGTTATTACAGCAAGTCGGAAACTGTAAGAAATGCTGGCTTGGCAGAGAGTGTCAATGTAAGGAATCAAAATGCAAGCGGTATTGTACTTACATTAATAGCAAAAAGAAACGTATCTGGAAAGGTTTCTCTTCCCAACGGTTCTGCTCCTGCGGGTGGGCTTACGGTAACCGTTTATCTTGAAAATGATACGGATAAGGTTGTATCTTACGCTACTATACTGCAAAATCAAAGCTCTGCTGACTACTCGGTAAATGTACCGGTGGGCAAAAATTATAAAGTCGGCTATGAAATATCCACAAAGAATAATTTGGTTCCATGGGGTTATTATGGTGCCTATGGTACGGTTTATATGCCCGATAGTGCATATCTTTTGGATGTAACCGATGATATTGACGGAATTGATATGACACTTTTAGAGAAAAAGTCCATCAGCGGTACGGTATCTCTACCTGAAGGGAAAGCTCCAAAGGGAGGAGTCAAGGTAGAAATATACGCGGAGGACGCCGGAGACACATGGGTTACAATTCCTGAAGGAGAATCCTCTGCCCAGTATTCAATGAAGGTTGTGCCAAGTGTTGAAGGAAAAGGCTATAAGGTTAGATATGTGGTTTCACAGGATCACGATCTTGTGAATTACGGTTTCTACAGCAAGGAGGGCACGGTAAGAAACAGCAAGCTGGCGGACCCGGTATATGCCAACAATAAAGATGTAACGGACATAAATATTGAAATTATGAAGCCAAGAAAGATTAGCGGAAAGGTATCCTTACCGGAAGGTGTTGCACCGGAAGGAGGCATTTCATTGAACATAGCCGTGACCAATGACGTAGATGGAAATTCGCAGATAATAATCATACCGGAGGGTGAAAGTTTTGCAGAGTATTCCATAAGTCTTCCTCCGAACGATCCGGGTTATGAGTACAAAGTGAGGTATGAGAACTGGTCAAACAAGGTATTTACAACGTATGGATATTTCAACAGCAAAGGCACTACAAATAATCTATCCTATGCAGAACCGGTAGATGTCAATAAAACTGATGCAAATAATGTAGATATGGTTTTATTGAGAAAATCAACCATTAGCGGAAACTTCGAGGTTCCGGAGGGGTGTGTCCTTCCTGAAGAAGGTCTTCATGTAAGAATCTATGTGTCAAACGATGTTGAAACCTATTCATCGAATATAACAGTACCTTACGGCACAACATCGGTTCCATACTCTGTTCACGTTGAGGAAGGATCGGGTTACAGGCTTTTCTATGCATTAGACAGTAATGACAGATTTATGGAATATGGTTATTATGGTGAAGACGGTGTATATACGGATAAAAAGAGAGCAAAAGTATTTACTGTAACCGATGAAAACATAAGCGGATGCAAGCTGAGACTTCTCGAAAAGAGAATAATATCAGGAAAGTTTACGTTGCCTTATGATCTTGACGAAGTGGGCTCAATTGAAGTTAGCATCAGTGCTTCAAACGGATTAGACAGAGGTGAAACCAAAATACGTGTTCCTTATGGAGAAACAGAGGTTGATTATACACTGAATTTGCCGGCGGGCAGCGGATATATACTGCAATACGACATTATTACCATAAAAGGTTTTGCATCTTCCGGATACTACAGTGAGGGTGGTATGGTAAGAAGCAAGGATAAAGCGGATACTCTGGATTTGGCGGAAAATGACCTGACAGGTATATACATGTCTTTGATAGAAGATATGACGATAAACGGCATAATCAAACTTCCTCAAGGAGTAGCTCCTGAGGGTGGTATTGAAGTAACGGTTACCGCAACGGATGAGTCGGGTAATACATCATCATGCATAAGAACAATAAAAGAAGGTGAAAATTCTGTTGAGTATTACCTGAATGTTCCTCCAAGCAATTATAATTCAGGTTATAAGGTAAGATACAGCGTAACCTCCGATGACTATGCAACCCTTGGATATTACAGCGAAAGCGGTACGATAGTACTGCCGGATTTGGCAACACCTGTGGATGTTAGCAGTGAGAATGCAGAAGACATAAATCTGATGTTGATTGAAAAGAAGGTTATAAGCGGGGTTGTAAGTATACCGGGCACAGTCGCTAAAGAGGGCGGATTAGCTATAACCATAAGGGCTTCCAGCCAATTGTTCAGTGTGGATGACAGGATGGAGGTAGTAATACCCGAAGGAGAAAGCAAGGCTTACTATTCCCTGAAGGTATCTCCAAATGTTGAAGGTGCAGATTATGTAATATTCTATGAGGTTGATGATGACGCATATGTCGGCACTGGATATTATAATACAGCCGGAACGGTGGTTGATATCAAAATGGCAACCCCTGTTGACGTAAGCAACGGTAATTATAGCAATGCGGACATTTCACTGGTAAGAAGCAGACAAATTTCAGGAAGTATAGCACTTCCCGATGGAGAAACCGCACCTAAGGGTGGGGTATCGATAACGGTGTTTGCGGAGAAAACAGATTATACAGGCTATAGAGCCAGCAAGACTATATTGATACCTGAAAGTAAAAACTGGGCAGAATATACCCTGATTGTTCCTGAAAGCACATCCAAGGTTGTGGGACTTGATATTGAGGCATCAACCGATAATGGAACCGGTGATACGGCAGATGATTATACTCTCAGCACAAAGGTGTATATTCCATCGGCAAGTAACAACCGTAACTCTGATTACATGGTTGGCTATTCATATGTTGCCGGTGAAAAGTATTTTAAGAGCGGATTTTATTCCAAAGCCGGTACAGTTCCTGCAAAAGGTATGGCAGATATATTGGATGCAGCCGGAAAAGACATTGAGAATATCGACTTTACACTACTGAAAAAAGACACGACAATAAAAGGCACTGTTAAGCTTCCGGAAGGAAAGACTGCACCAAAGGATGGTATCACGGTAAGTATAACAGCTGAAAACGATGCATTGGATTTCGTAAGTGAAAAGACAGTTGTTATCAGTTCCGGAAATTCGACTGTTGGATATGAGATTGAGGTTCCTTCGATTGACGATTATCATATAAAGTACACAATAAAGTCAACAGGCGGATATGTTACCAGTGGTTATTATTCCGAAGAAGGAACTGTAGGCACAAAGGAACGCTCAACATCAATTAACTGTTCCTCCGGTAGTGTAACGGGAATTAATTTGAATTTGATACCAGGAATAGAGATAAGAGGAAAGATATTGTTGCCGTCAGGCCACAAGGTTAATATAAAAGACTTCTGGATGTGGGTTGTGGCATCAAACGAAAATTATGAATCCACGGCTTATATTACCATATCTGAAGGAAGTTCTGTTGCTAACTATAGTGTGTATGTTCCAGAAGGATCCGACTATGTTGTAAGCTATTCTCTGATGCCACTGTTTGGTGAGTATATAGAAAAGGGATATTATAATTCCAGTATGACCACGGCAAACAAAAACTGTGCAACAAAGCTCAATGTAACAAAAAATATCAGCGGTATAGAAATGACACTGATACCTGTTGACCGTATTGTTTCCGGAACAGTATCACTGCCTGACGGTACGGCTGCAGTACCCTACTCAATACGTGTTCCTTCAAACAACCGGGGCAACGGTTACCGGGTGGGATATTCAGTGACATCAGGAAATACTGATGGATTATATAATGAAAATGGGTATTTCAGCCCCTTTGGAACTACCACAAACATTAATGAAGCTTCAACCATCGATGTTAGCATAAGAAACAGCAGCGATAGGGATATGACACTGATAACTGCTGATATGAAGCCTGTTGAAGCAATAATGCTGGATAAGTATCAAGTGACATTGCAAAGTGGTGGA
>DAOOJC010000010.1:0-12389 GCA_035384905.1 Acetivibrio sp.
AAATACCCGTGGCTAGACTTTCACTAGCTAGATTAGTGCCATGCCTGGCACACACTCTAAAAAAGGCTCCGGATCTCCCGGAGTCTTTTTTAACCGGGAAAGTACATTAACTTTTTATATATTCACTATCGAAGTGCAAGGTTTATAAAACAGGAATAAACATTAAATTAAGGATTTATAATTAATTCCTGCTTAAATCTTGTTTCTTCTGCCTGGGTATTCAGTATTACATTTTCATATTTAGAAACAATCCTTTTCAAAATATAAAGCCCTAATCCCCTGCCTTCTCCTTTAGTCGAATAACCCTCTTCGTAGAGCTTCGCAACATTCACCTTTTCCAAAACTGCATTTTCTATAACAAAGCTGATACTTCCGTCTATTTTTCTGATAAACAGTTCCACTACCTTCCTTTCGCTGGCACTGGCTGCCTCTATTGCGTTATCCAAAAGAATTCCCATAATCTCGCAAAATTCTGACATTTTCATACCTATTTCACCAATAACACCCTCTGTTACCACTCTAAAATCAACCTTCAACTCTCTGGCATTCTCATATTTACTCATGATGAGCCATAAAATACCCGCATTCTTGATATTTGCCATTGACAGGTTATCCAAAAAACTAACTTTAGAGATGTCTCCACATATTTCAGTATAGTATCTTTCTACCTCATCCCACTTCTTTGTCTTAATGTAGCCTCCAAACACGGAAAGAATATTGTTATAGTTATGCTTAAACCTTCTAAGATCCTTTATAATAGCATCCAACGCCTTGTTGTAGAAAAGTTGGTATTCAAGTTCCTGGCTTTTTGTTTCAAGCTTGAAGAAAGTGTTTGTATTAAACAATGATAGCAATAGAAAAACAATAAGCAGGAGTACACTTATTAAAAGTGTTAAAATATCCGTCAGCTTGGCGTACTTTTCATAATAATTGAAATTTAAAATTAAAATTGCAAATACAAGGCATATATATAATATATTGGTTTTGTACGCTTTCGACTTTATCTCCGTATTAAAACAAGAAAACATTCTGAAGGATTTTATTATGGCAAGAATTATTAATACTACAGAATCTATTATAACTATTCCAACAATGATGTAGAATAATGACATTTTGATATTGCTGGTATCAATTCCTAATGTTTTAAATATTAATGACATAACAACATTTCCGATTGCAAGAAATAATAAAAAGAAGAATTCACAGGTAATACAATTGGCAAGCTTTAGCTTAAAAACGCATTTAAGCAGAATTATGGCAGCTACAGCACAAAAAAAAGTTCTAAACGTCATAGCCAGATTTGGTGAAAACCTAATGAGGACATAATCTGAAAAAGCCACAATCATCCCTAAAACAAATATGTATGTAACAGAATATACTGTTATCAGCCTGACCCGAAATCTGGTATTGTAAATAATTTCTGCGGTAAGTGCCGTTAGAAAAGCATTACCAATTACTGTTATCAGGCTGCAAATAACAAAGCTTAAAAAATCCTGCAAAATACCCCCTCCTTAGATTTTTTGTAATATCCCGCTATATTTTTATGTATACATAAAACACACATATCTTCAAATACAATAATACACGAAAATCCGCTTATTGACAAAGAAAAAATAAAAGCTCACGAGCACCGGGCCCATTCGCTTTTTGTCATTTAACTTCGTGAAATCCCACTAAGTTAAAAGGGCATTACCGAAAAATAGTAATGCCCGCAAATACTCATTTTACATTTTACAAAAATAACGTTTTTATACGATAATGCTAAAACTCAAACTTTCCTTCGAAATAAGAAAGCAATTCGTCAATTTTTACTCTTACCTGTTGCATGGAGTCACGGTCTCTGATTGTAACACTTTGGTCATTCAGTGAATCAAAATCAAAGGTTATACAGTATGGAGTACCTATCTCATCCTGTCTTCTGTATCTTTTGCCTATACTTCCGGTTTCATCATATTCACAGGTATACTTCTTTGTAAGCATTTCGTAAACCTTGAACGCATCGTCCCCAAGCTTTTTAGACAGAGGAAGAACAGTTATCTTTACCGGTGCTAAAGCAGGATGGAAATGCAGTACTACCCTTATATCCCCTTCTGCTACTTCTTCCTCATCATATGCCTCGCACAGGAAAGCAAGAGTTACCCTGTCGGCACCAAGAGATGGCTCTATACAATAAGGAACGTACTTTTCATTTGTATTGGGATCGAAATATGATAAGTCCTCCTTCGAATGCTCAGCATGCTGTTTTAAATCAAAATCCGTTCTGTCGGCAATTCCCCATAATTCTCCCCAACCGAAGGGAAACTTATATTCAATATCCGTTGTGGCATTGCTGTAATGGGATAATTCTTCCTTGCTGTGGTCACGCATTTTAAGATTGTCTTTATTAATGTTAAGGCTCAAAAGCCAATTATAGCAATAATTCTTCCAATAATCGAACCATTCCAGGTCTTCGCCGGGTTTACAGAAGAATTCCAGTTCCATCTGCTCAAATTCACGGATCCGGAAAATAAAATTACCCGGTGTAATTTCATTTCTGAAGGACTTTCCTATCTGCCCAATACCGAAGGGTATCTTCCTTCTGGTTGTTCTTTGAACATTCTTAAAGTTTACAAATATGCCCTGAGCCGTTTCGGGTCTTAAGTAAATCTCAGCCTTAGAATCCTCGGTAACCCCCTGAAAGGTCTTGAACATAAGATTGAATTGCCGGATGTCTGTAAAGTTCTTAGAACCGCAGTTCGGACAACTAACTCCCTTTTCCTTAATGTATTCAACCAGCTGCTCCTTTGTCCAGCCGTCAACCCTGACATTCTGCCCATTCTCGTTATTCCAGTCTTCTATCATCTTGTCTGCCCTATGACGCGTTTTGCAGTCCTTACAGTCAATAAGAGGATCACTGAATCCTCCCACATGCCCTGAAGCCACCCATACCTGGGGATTCATCAAAATGGCACAGTCCACGCCAACATTATATGGATTTTCCTGAATAAACTTCCTCCACCATGCCCTTTTTACATTGTTCTTCAGCTCAACACCCAGCGGACCGTAATCCCATGCATTAGCCAAACCTCCATATATATCGGATCCCGGATATACAAACCCCCGGTTTTTTGACAGAGCTACTATTTTTTCCATTGTCTTCTCAACTTCCATTATGTTGCCTCCTTAAACCCATACTTATTTATTAATATTTCAAGTTTTATCAACACTGTTTCCGTTCTTAACAACCAGAATTTCGTCCAATATTCTGTGGGCAACGTCTTTTTTACTCATAACGGGCAAATCCAAAATACTGCCGTCTCTTTTTATGAGCTTCACCACATTGGTATCCGTTCCAAACCCTGCACCCTCCACAGTCACATCATTGGCTGCAATCATGTCCATGTTCTTTGATGCAAGCTTTCCCGATGCGTTTTTTACAAGATTATCGGTTTCTGCACTAAAACCCACAAGAATTTTATCACCCTTTACTTTGCCAAGCTCTGCGGCTATATCAGGGTTTCTAACCAATTCTACGGTTAAATTGTCATCGGACTTTTTAATTTTCTTCTGTGCAACCTGTGCACACCTGTAATCTGCTACCGCAGCCACCATTACCAAAACATCAAAGCTTTCGTATGCCTTCATTACCTCGCTATACATATCCATTGCACTGGTAACATAAACCGTTTCGACTCCGCAGGGCGGGACAATATTAACCGGTCCCGATATCAATCTGACCTGTGCACCTCTCTCGCAGGCCGCAGCCGCAATTGAATAACCCATTTTCCCTGATGAAGGGTTGGTAATAAATCTAACGGGATCAATTGCCTCCCTGGTCGGACCAGCAGTCACAAGAACCCTTATATCTGAATAATCTCTATTTTTCGTTAATATCCCTTTAACAAAGCTAACAATTGTTTCGGGTGAAGGCAGCCTTCCCCTGCCGCTGGTTCCACATGCCATTAACCCGGATTCAGGTTCCATAAAAATATAACCAAGCCCAGCAAGCTTATTAATATTCTGTTGAACAATAGGATTCTCATACATCCTGAAGTTCATGGCAGGTACAAAAAGAACCGGAGAATCAGCTGCCATAATAGTGGTAGAAAGCATATCATCTGCTATTCCGGCAGCAACCTTTCCGATAATATTGGCTGTTGCAGGAGCAACAACAATGAGATCAGCCTTCTCAGCTAAAGATATATGCTGTATATCCCATGCCTTAGGCTCATCAAACATGTCAATTGTAACGGGATTATGGGAAAGAGATCTGAAGGTAAGAGGCTCAACAAACCTAGCAGCATTCTCAGTCATTATGACATGAACATCAGCATTAAGCTTTTTTAACCTGCTTACAATCTCCACTGACTTATAAGCGGCTATTCCGCCGCAAACACCGACTACTACAGTTTTCCCCTTTAACAATTTTCCCGCCTCCCCGAAAAGTCAAACACCAATCTTAAATTTATTGATTAAAAAAATAAGATCAGGACCATGATTGCGGCAGCTGTCTATTGAACCTCAGACATCAATACTTCCTGATTGATCTTTAATGTAAAAAAAAATCAACTTATTTAATTCCGCTTTTTGTCCTTATGTATGTTATTTTTTCCTCGTTAATTTCATTTATTGCAATGGTGACAAGCTTGTCAGAATTACAATCCGTAAGCTTATGAGCCCCCTCCGTAAGCTGTCTTGCCCTCTTCGCAGTAGCTACTACCAGAGTATATCTGCTGTCAACCTTAGTTAGCAGAGAGCTTATACCAGGTTCAATCATAGTTGATTTGTTTTCATTTTGATCCTTCATAACTTAGTGCAACCTCCCTCAGTTTTAAGATTCAAAGGATTTTTTTTAAACCATTTTGCATTATTTCATCGGCAAATAACATACCTTTTATTTAAGCTGCTCAATTATTTTGCAGTTTCGATTAAATTTCAGTTTTTCCGCCTTCAATATAGAGCGTAAACTTTCTACAGCATCTTCTATTTTGTCGTTGACTATGACATAGTCATAGTTTTTTATATATGCCATTTCCTCTTTTGCCCTCTCCAGGCGTCTTATGACATTTTCAGGTTCCTCAGTTGCTCTATTCTGAATCCTTCTTTTCAACTCTTCAAAAGAAGGGGGGAGTATAAATACTGATACACAATCGGGATATGTTTTCTTGACATTTGCTGCTCCCTCCACCTCAATTTCGAGGAGACAGTCATATCCCTCTTTGATAGTACTTTCTATATATTCTTTCGGAGTACCGTAATAATTGCCGCAATATTCCACCCATTCAAGAAGCTGACTGTTTTTTATCATTGACTCAAACTCTTCCCGGGTTTTGAAAAAATAATTCAGCCCTTCCATTTCGCCCTGTCTAATCGTCCTTGTCGTAGCTGACACCGAAAATCTAATACTGTCGTCACTGTCTTTTAGATGTTTCAAAACCGTGCCCTTGCCAGTACCGGACGGACCGGATACAATAACCAGTAGTCCCTCACGGAACATATTTAAAGTTCCCCCTATTCTTCAATATCCTCATCCACTTCTACCACATCGGCTTCCTTCGAATTCAGTCTATGTGCCACTGTTTCTGGCTGAACAGCCGATAGAATAATGTGGTCGCTGTCTGTAATAATTACAGCCCTTGTTCTCCTGCCATAAGTTGCATCAACAAGCATTCCCCTGTCGCGGGCTTCCTGTATTATTCTTTTTATAGGAGCGGATTCCGGGCTTACAATTGCTACAAGTCTGTTTGCCGACACAATATTTCCAAATCCAATATTAATCAACTTCATTAAAATACCTCCTAAATCATTCAATATTTTGTATCTGCTCCCTGATTTTTTCTAATTCACTTTTTATTTCAACAACTTGATTAGTTATAATCAAATCGTTAGCCTTAGAGCCTATGGTATTAATTTCCCTGTTCAATTCCTGAAGGAGAAAATCAAGTTTTCTTCCCACCGGCTGACTTAATCTCAAGGTTTCCCTAAGCTGCTTTATGTGGCTTCCCAACCTAACCAGTTCTTCGTCAATATTGCACCTGTCTGCAAAAATAGCAACCTCTGTAGCTATACGGTTTTCGTCTACAATCTGCTGATCCAATAATTCCTTTATTCTGTTCTCAAGCTTACATTTATATTCTTTGACAACTTCAGGTGCTCTTATGCTAATTTCTTTAATATTCTTTTCGATAAGGGTTGTTCTTTCAAGCAAGTCAAGCATCAGACCCTCTCCCTCAATCTGCCTCATATTGATTAAAGCATCAAGGGCATCTTTCAATGCTTCACTCAAAAGACTCCATATTTTTTCTTCATCCTCTTCAGGTTTTTCCACCCTCAAAACATCAGGAAACCTGGCAATAAGGGACACCGATATATCATCCTTCAAACCGAATTCATCCCTCAAATGCTCAACACTTTTGGAGTAAGCCTTAGCCAAAGCCTTATCAATGATAATATCCTTTGAATCTTCGCCATAATCATCATAACTTATGTAAACATCGACTTTTCCTCTTGAGATATTCTTCCTTATTATTTCTCTTACCTTATCCTCCATAAAGGATATCTGTCTTGGCATCTTTATATAAATATCGCAATACCTATGGTTTACCGTTTTTATTTCGACCATTAACTCCTTGCCGTCATCTTCAATTTTGCCCCTTCCAAATCCCGTCATACTCTTAATCATAAAGCCGTCCATCCCCTTCATGGGTTTTCTTTATTCCAATACGTATTATAACATAATTTTAGACAATTAAAAGGCTTTTGCTTTAATTTTTATATGTTTTTTCTTAATATCTCCTATTTCCTTTATTTTAGAAAACATTCCGGCTGACACCAGCAAAAAAAATACTGTATTCGTTAAAACAAGATACCCAAACCCAAATGTATTTTCTATTGTAATACTTAAAATAGTGTATCAGAGTCGCCGGTAACATTTTTTATTGCCTGCATTACCCTGGTTTTATCAAAGGGCTTTACAACAAAATCCTTTGCCCCAAGCTTTATAGCTTCTATTACCATGGATTGCTGGCCCATTGCGGATACCACGATAATCTTTGTGTCGGGGCTGCATTCAAGAATTCCCTTTATTGCAGCAATGCCATCCATTTCGGGCATTGTTATATCAAGGGTTACTATATCAGGCTTATATATTTTAACCTGTTCGATAGCCTCATAACCGTTTGAACCCTCACCAACCACTTTATATGTTCTTTCTTCCTCGATCATCTTTTTAAGCAATGTACGCATAAAAACCGCATCATCAACGACAACAAATCTGAGATTTTTCATTTGCCAACATCTCCTAATTCATACATCAGTATTGATAAAACAGCAATTCCGGCAGTTTCTGTCCTCAATATCCTGGGACCTAATGTTACCGGATATACTCCGTTTTCAACAGCTGTCTCTATCTCTTTTTCAGTAAAACCACCTTCAGGCCCGATAAAAATCGAAACCTTCTTAGCATCGGTCCTGTTTAAAATAACATCCTTTAGTCCATTGCCTCTCTCCTTTTCATAAGGAATCAGAGAAATATCAAAATCCTTTGCAGCATTTACAGCCTTTTTAAAATCTATAGGCAATTCCACCGGAGGAATGATCCCCCTGTTGGACTGTTTTGCAGCTTCCATAGAAATTCTGTTCCATCTCTCGCATTTCTTTTGCTCGTCTTTTTTGTCGGTCAGCTTTACAACAGTTCTTTCTGTAATAACAGGGACTATCCCTTTTAGTCCAAGTTCTACACCTTTTTGTATAATATAATCCATTTTATCGGATTTTGGCAACCCCTGATATAGAATAATTTCAACAGGAGGCTCTGTTATGTTCTTAACCGTTTCGATTATTCGGGTCTCAATTGCTGATTCATGCAGATTCACAATTTCAACCCTGTAGTCAACACCTTTTCCGTCGGAAACCGTTATGTTGTCGCCACTCCCCAGTCTCAATACCCTTTTTATATGATTGACATCTTCGCCGGAAATAATAATCGAATCACCGGATATATTTGTGCTGTTTACAAAGAACCTAGACATCTTAAAGCCATCGCCACCCATTCTCCCATCTCGATTGTTTCCTCGCACTTGAATCCTTCGCTCAGGTATTTTTCTAATACCTCGTCTTTTCTTTCCTTAATGATGCCTGAAGTTATAAAAATCCCGCCTTCCTTCAAATAGCACGGTATGCTTGAAGATAAATCAATTATAACATCGGCAATAATATTGGCAATAACTATGTCTGCTTTTTCATTTTTTATATCCGTCACAACACCTTTAAAAACAGTTACTGAATGGTCCACCCTGTTAATCGCACAATTTTCTTTTGTGACTTTTACTGCAACCTCATCAATATCAACGGCAGTAACCCTTGATGCTCCAAGCTTGCATGATATAATTGATAAAATGCCCGAGCCGCACCCGACGTCAATAACACTATATCCGCTTTTCAGATACTTATGAAGAAAAGCGGCACACATTTTCGTAGTTTCATGAGTCCCGGTGCCGAATGCCATTCCGGGATCCAATTCAATCACTGTTTCATCGTCTTTATTATCGTATTTTTCCCATGTCGGCTTAACAACTAAACCGTCCGTCAGCTCAAACGGCTTGTAATACTTTTTCCACGATGTACTCCAATCTTCATCATCAACCTCGCAATAACCGATATAGCCTTCACCCACGTTTAAAAAATTATTAATATAAGTCAGCTTTTCCCTGATCAGGGCAATAATTTCAGAAACATTGGTTTCGCCCAAAAAATAAGCTTTTATAACCACATCTTCACCCAAAGAATTTAAAAACTCTTCATCGGCGTAGTCCAGTGAATTGGGCTTTAGAATCTCTTTTCTAATGTCATTGGGATCCTCTATGGCAACTCCCCCTGCTCCTATGGAAGTAAGCATGTAGGATACCGAATCATATGCTTCCTCACTTGTCTTTATCTTAATCTCATTCCACTTCATTATTTATCCTCCATTTTACATGCCCAGAGCATCCTTCATCTTGTCGAAAAAGCTCTTCCTCTGCTCATGCACCTCGTCGCCTGTCAGTTCAGCAAATTGTCTTAAGACTTCCTTCTGTTTTTCACTCAGTTTTTTGGGAACCTCAACATTAACTTTAACATGCTGTGTTCCCCTTCTGGTTTCTCTCAGTACAGTTATTCCCTTGCCCTTAAATCTAAACACCGTACCGGTCTGAGTTCCTTCAGGAATAACCAGCTTTTCCTTGCCGTCAAGGGTTGGAACCTCTATCTCAGCCCCCAGTGCAGCCTGCACAAAAGTTATCGGAACTTCACAATAAACATCAAACCCGTTCCTCTTAAAAAACGGATGGGGTTTAACCCTTATGGATAAAAACAGATCTCCGGAAGGTCCTCCTCTAACACCGGGTTCTCCTTGACCCCTAACCGGTAAAATCTGACCGTCATCTATACCGGCCGGTATACTGATCTCAAGTTTTATATGCTTTCTTACCCTTCCTTTGCCACCGCAACTCTCACAGGGCTGCGTAATTATCTTTCCCTCCCCATGGCACACGTCACAGGTCTTTATATTTACAAATTGTCCAAAAGGTGTCCGCTGCTTATACTGTACCTGACCCGTTCCATTACACTGATGGCATGTAGCAGGCTGATGTCCCGGCTTTGAACCGGAGCCACTGCATGTAGTACAAACATCCATCCTATTAACTATTATCTCCTTGTTGACGCCAAACGCAGCCTCTTCAAAGCTTATTTCAAGTGTCTGCTTCAAATCGGAACCTCTTTGGGGACCTCTTGTGCTGCGGGAGGTTCTGCTGCTAAATCCACCTCCACCGAAAAATGTCTCGAATATATCGCCAAAACCTCCAAGATCAAAGTCGCCAAAACCTCCAAAGCCGCCAAAACCTCCAAAACCGCTCCCATCTGTTGCAGCATGCCCGAATTGGTCATATTGAGCCCTTTTCTGCGAATCACTTAAAACCTCATAGGCTTCATTTACTTCTTTAAACTTTGCTTCGGCAGCCTTATCTCCGGGATTCATATCGGGATGATATTGCTTGGCCAACTTCCTGTAAGCCTTCTTTATTTCAGCATCGGATGCACCTTTTTCAACGCCAAGGACTTCATAATAATCCCTTTTGCCAGCCATCCAACCAACTCCTCCATATAAATTCTATATTAATCGCACCATTCTTTAAATAAATATAATTACATATATTTGCCTATTTATATAAATTTGCCCAATCATTCTTTTTCTTCTTTCAGATTATACCACATAGGGGCATTGTACTGCAACGAAAGTTATTGCAAACTACAGGCATAATATGTAGAGAAGCTTCATAGTTACAAAAGAGCCAAAGCCATCTTCATGACTTTGGCCTTTATACCGTTAATAACGTATCGGTCAAAAGTGATTTTCACGGTTTTATATAATTTGCTCGAATCCCTGCGATTCAACGAGGCAGGGCATACTCACCGCCTGAAAACCCACTCCAATTACTATTTGTCTTCTTCATCAACGACTTTGTAATCGGCATCATAGACATTCTCCTGTCCACCATTGGCACCACCCTGTGCACCGGCACCATCACTGGTGTTTGGATTCGCCTGATTCTGTTGGTATATCTTCGAAGAAATATCATAGAATGCCTTCTGCAGTTCTTCTGTAGCACTCTTAATTGCGTCTGTGTCATTTCCCTTCAAAGCTTCTTTAACCTTTTCAATTTCAGCTTCTACTTTCGATTTATCCTCACTGCTCAGCTTATCCCCGAGATCTCTTAACGTCTTTTCTGATTGGAAAACCATGGAGTCAGCATTATTTCTGATTTCCACGCTCTCTTTCCTCTTTTTATCCTCTTCTTCAAATTTCTTAGCTTCATTTACAGCCTTTTCAATATCACTATCCGACAAATTGGTAGATGCCGTTATTGTTATGTTCTGTTCTTTTCCTGTA
Source organism: Acetivibrio sp. (assembly GCA_035384905.1). GTDB lineage: Bacteria > Bacillota > Clostridia > Acetivibrionales > Acetivibrionaceae > Hungateiclostridium. The sequence goes on from DAOOJC010000010.1 coordinate 10,907, forward strand.
CCCAAATCCTTTGCCGAAACATGTACAATACCGTTGGCATCAATGTCGAATGTTACTTCAATTTGAGGAACTCCCTTCGGTGCCGGAGGAATACCGTCAAGATTGAACTCTCCTAAAAGCTTGTTATCGGCAGCCATGGCTCTTTCGCCCTGGAATACCCTGACAGTTACGGCCGTCTGACCGTCTGCAGCTGTGGAGAAAACCTGACTCTTCTTAGTAGGAATTGTGGTATTTCTCTCAATAAGCTTTGTGAATACTCCACCCAACGTTTCAATTCCAAGAGAAAGGGGAGTTACGTCAAGCAACAGAAGATCCTTTACTTCTCCGGTAAGTACTCCTGCCTGAATAGCAGCACCAATAGCAACACATTCGTCAGGATTTATTCCTTTAAAGGGCTCTTTGCCAAAATACTTTTTAACTGCCTCCTGAACAGCAGGTATTCTTGTGGAACCGCCAACCAAAAGAATCTTATCAATCTTATCCGGTGTCAGATCCGCATCCTTCATAGCTTTTCTTGTGGGTTCCATTGTCATTTCCACCAGATCCGATGTTATCTCATCGAATTTTGCCCTTGTCAAAGTAATATCAAGGTGTTTCGGTCCCGTTGCATCAGCTGTAATAAAAGGAAGGTTTATATTCGTTGTAGTAACGCCCGAAAGCTCAATTTTTGCCTTTTCAGCTGCTTCCTTCAGTCTTTGCAAAGCCATCTTGTCATTCCTGAGGTCTATTCCGTTTTCTCTTTTAAAGGTATCAACCAGATAATTTATTATCCTGTCGTCAAAATCATCTCCGCCCAGCCTGTTATTTCCGCTGGTTGCCAATACTTCAAAAACTCCGTCACCGATCTCCAGTAGGGATACGTCGAAGGTTCCTCCACCGAGGTCAAAAACAAGGATTTTCTGATCGGTTTCCTTGTCAAGTCCATAGGCAAGAGCCGCAGCCGTAGGTTCGTTGATAATTCTTAAAACCTCAAGACCAGCGATCTTACCTGCATCCTTTGTAGCCTGTCTCTGGGAATCACTGAAATAAGCAGGTACAGTTATAACCGCCTGAGTAACCGGCTGGCCAAGATAACTCTCTGCATCAGCCTTTATTTTCTGAAGAATCATTGCCGAGATTTCCTGTGGAGTGTAGTTCTTATCGTCAATCTTAACCCTTTTATCGGTACCCATATCTCTCTTTATAGATATAACTGTTCTTTCCGGATTGGTTATAGCCTGCCTTTTTGCTACCTGTCCCACAAGCCTCTCATTTGTTTTTGAAAAAGCAACCACAGAAGCAGTAGTTCTTCCCCCCTCCGAATTTGGGATTACAACAGGTTCTCCGCCTTCCATAACAGCCACACATGAGTTTGTGGTACCGAGATCTATACCTATAACTTTTGCCATTAATATCATCCTCCTTAAAATAAATTACATGAATTATTCAATTGAACCAAGAGAAATAAGTCAGTTTGCAACCTTAACCATACTGTATCTTATTA